>NZ_JAUBTS010000017.1:27666-127439 GCF_036705105.1 Microcoleus sp. B9-D4 | reverse complement strand
TTAGGAACAGGCTTTTCGGCCTGTTCCACAAGAAAATTTATCTTTTGTGGAACGGGCCGAAGAGCCCGTTCTTGAGATTGGTGTAAGATGTGAGTTTTAACTTAGATATTGCACCATTCTCAATTAGGATTTTATGAACAGGCTTTTCGGCCTGTTCCACAAGAAAATTTACTCTTTGTGGAACGGGCCGAAGAGCCCGTTCTTGAGATTGGTGCCAGAGGTGAGTTTTAATCGGCTTGGTCTGTGAGACGGGTCTAAACCCCGGCGGGATGTCGGGGGTAGTCATTATAGTAAGTTATCATAATTTATATGGGTTATTAAGAGGTAGAAAAATGGCTAACATTAATCGGAGGCGTTCTGAGAATATTAACGGTAACTTTTATGTAGACAGTACCTGCATTGACTGTGATACTTGTCGGTGGATGGCACCTGAAGTATTTACTCAAGCGGGAGAACAGTCTGCTGTTTACCACCAGCCAAGTAATGAAACTGAAAAAATGCGATCACTCGCGGCTCTTTTGTCTTGTCCCACAAGTTCGATAGGGACTGTAGAAAAACCCAAAAGGATCAAAGAAGCCCAGCAACTGTTACCCGCACTCATAGCAGAAAATGTCTATCACTGCGGCTACCACTCAGAGAAATCCTACGCCGCAGCGAGCTATTTAATTGTCCGGCCTGATGGCAATATTTTAGTTGATTCTCCCCGTTTTGTGCCGCCGCTAGTCAAAAACATAGAAGCAATGGGCGGCATTCGCTATATGTACTTGACTCACGGCGATGATGTGGCAGATCATCAACTATACCACGAGCATTTTGGGTGCGATCGCATCATTCATTATGACGAAATTAACGCTGATACTTGCCGTGTAGAAATGCAATTGTCGCCCAGCGAACCGTATCAACTAGCAGATGATTTGTTGATTATATCGGTGCCAGGTCACACGAAAGGTCACACAGTTTTGCTTTACAATAACAAGTTTTTGTTCACCGGCGATCATCTTGCTTGGTCGGAAAGTTTGCAGCAGCTAGTTGGCTTTCACGATGTCTGTTGGTATTCTTGGCCAGAACAAATCAAATCTATGCAGAAGTTGGCTAATTACTCGTTTGAATGGGTGTTGCCGGGACACGGCCGCAGGTATAATGCCGATCGACAAACAATGAGCAATCAAATGCAAAAGTGTATTGCTTGGATGCTCGATGCTTAGTGCGATCGGGTTCATAACTCCGACTCAGCGAGATTCATTTGACCCCGGTAGCCTGTAAAAATTCGACTGCCATCTTTGAGAATATGAATCTCCATCCTATCTCTATTCTCGACAAGCGCGTGAATCTGCGTCAATCCCTTGTCCGGGGCGGTTAATACATTCTCTTTTTTTCACCGCAGATAAACACAGATTAACGCAGATGAATCCCTCTGAATAGACTTAGGATCGCGAATTAAATAATTTACACTCTTGAAAGTGGGGAGTAGGGGTTGGGCTTATAGCCCGCCATTTCTGGACGGGCGGGACGCCCATCCCACAAGAACCATCACGCATTCTAAGTTATTTAATTCTCATTCCTTAGCGAATGACTGCTAATGGGCTCAAGCAAGCTGCTAGATCGGCATCAGGGGTGGTAATGGCCTGCAAGTTATATTTCTCGGACAGAAGCTTGAATACATTGGGAGAAATAAACGCCGGTAATGTCGGCCCTAAACGAATGTTTTTAATCCCCAAATGCAAGAGAGTTAGCAAGACGGCTACTGCCTTTTGTTCATACCACGACAGAATCATGGAAAGGGGTATATCGTTGACACCTACCTCAAAGGCATTGGCTAGGGCTACAGCAATCTGAATCGCTGAGTAGGCATCGTTGCACTGACCAACATCCATCAGGCGGGGTAGTCCGTCAATGTCGCCCATTTGTCGATCGAAGAAGCGAAACTTACCGCAAGCTAGGGTGAGCACGACACAATCATCAGGCACTTTTTCTACGAACTCGGTGTAGTAGTTGCGATCAGGTTTGGCTCCATCACAGCCCCCCACCAGGAAGAAATGGCGGATTTTACGCTGTTTCACAGCCTCAATGATTTTATCTGCCACCCCTAGGACTGTATTGTGGGCAAAACCAACAGTGACTTCCCTGGCGGGTGCATCTTCAGTAAAGCCGGGAAGTGCCAGTGCTTTCTCAATAACGGGAGTAAAATCTGGTGTGCCATTGTCGATCGCACTCAAGTTAATCAGACCCGGATAGCCGACGGGGCCAACGCTAAAGAGTTTATCTTCATAATAGGAATGGGTTGGCATTAAGCAGTTGGTCGTAATCACGATCGCACCGGGGAACTTGCCAAAATCCTTGGTTTGGTTCTGCCAAGCAGTGCCGTAGTGACCGTAGAGATGGGGATACTGCTGTTTTAGTTTGGGATAGCCGTGGGCTGGTAGAAGTTCGCCGTGGGTGTAAACAGTAATTCCAGTGTCTGCTGTTTGCTTGAGTAAGCCTTCGAGTTGTTTGATGTCATGTCCTGAAACCAGAATCGCCTTCCCTTGCCGTGGATTGAGGGGAACAGGCGTGGGAATTGGGTGCCCATAGGTACCGGTATGTCCGGCATCCAATAGTTCCATAGAGCGCAGATTAATGGCTCCCACCTCAAGAGCAAGATTCACCCACTCCTGCAAGCTCAAAGTCTGGTTATCGAGGGCGACAAGTGCCTCATAAATGAAACGATACACCCGCTCGTCTTCCTGTCCCACTTCGTAGGCGTGGAAGGTGTAGGAGGCAAGACCCTTAACCCCATATAGCACTGTGAGTTTGAGTGAGAAAATATCCACATTCAAGCCAGACTGACTGAGGAACTGAGAGGAAATCAGCTCACCCTGCTCAACCAGGCTCTCCTCAAAGTTGGGTTCAAAGTCGGAAATTGCAGCCCACGTGGGTGGAGTGTCTGTTGTTTGCTGCACTTGAGCCTTGAGGTTGGCGCGATGGGCGATCGCTTCTTGGAGATACTCAACAAACCGCTTTTCGGAAAAGTTGACATTCGTCATCGTGGCAAAGATCGCTTCGCAGGTGAAGACATCCACTGCATGGGTATCAATGTCTAACTCCTTTGCTTTCAGGGCAATCGGAGCCAACCCGCGCAGATAATATATCAGCAGATCTTGGATAGCATTCACCTGGGGACTTTTCCCACAAGCACCAAACTGATGGCATCCTTGTCCGCTTGCTGTTTGTTCGCATTGTTCACAGAACATTAATTTTTCCTTGTTGAATTGGTTAGAATTTACGCAACAACTCGGTTATGAAAGTATTTATCCGTCCCTGACTATGTTAACAAATCTGAGTTAACTCACATCTTGTAGCATTCTCAAGAACGGGCAAGATGCCCGTTCCACAAAGAGTGAATTTTGTTGTGGAACAGGCCGAAAAGCCTGTTCCTAAACAAGTAATTGAGAATGGTGCAACATCTCAGAGTTAACAAATATGACGATGATTCATAGGGACTTGGAAAACCGTTTGCTTGAGTGGGGGATGAGATAGCTATCAAACACGGATGCAATATTGCGAATTAGCAAGCGCCCGATCGCAGTTACTTCAATGCCATCGCCCCAACGTTTGATTAACCCATCGGCTTCTAAGGCATCAAGTTGTGGCAAAACATGAGCGAAATAGTCATTAAAATCGAGATCGAAGCCGAGATGGTATTTTTCTTCCAAATCCTGCACCGACAGTTGGAATTGACACATTAATTCCATAATTACTGTGCGCCGAATCAGATCGTCCTGATTAAGTCTAACACCTCTTTCGATCGGCAATTCCTTCCCCTCGATCGCCCGATAAAAATCTTTCAATCCCTTGTGGTTTTGGGTATACACATCCTGCAACATACTGATGGAAGTCATGCCAAAGCCCAACAGATCAGATTCGGGCTTAGTGGTATAACCCTGAAAATTACGATGTAGTTGCCCAGCTTGTTGCGCGATAGCTAGTTCATCATTAGGCTTGGCAAAGTGATCCATACCAATAAACACATAGCCATTTTGCGTCAGTTGGGCGATCGTACTTTGCAGAATTTTCAGCTTTTCGCCGGCAGTCGGTAAAGCAGATTCTGGCATTCGTTTCTGAACGGGTTTGAGCCAGGGAACATAGGCAAAATTAAAGACGGCAATGCGATCTGGATTTAATTGCAAGGTCTTCTTTACTGTTTCCTGGAACGTTGCTTGTGTCTGGAAAGGTAAGCCGTAAATCAAATCCACATTGACACTTTCAAACCCAGCTTCCCGCATCCAATCCATCACATCAAACAACATCGCTTCCGGCTGCACCCGATTGATAGCTTCCTGCACGATGGGATTAAAATCCTGAATACCAAAACTAATCCGATTGAATCCTAATTGTCGCAAAAATAGAATATATTCGCGATCGATACAGCACTTTGCTTAACGATTAGGTACAATAATAGAGGTGACAAGAAGGAGAAAAAATGAAACCTTACTCCCTAGATATGCGTCAAAATATCGTTAACACCTACGAAGCAGGCAATTACCTCTGTTCGGAAAGTAATCGAAAGATTTCAAGTAAGTAAAAGTACGGTACAGGAACTACTCAAACGAAAAAGAGAGACAGGAAAATTACTCCCTCGTCAGGCAAAAGGGGGGAAACCGAGCCAACTCTTTGGTCAGGAAGAACAGATCAAAGAGATGGTAGTAGAACATCCAGATTACACGTTAGCCGAATACTGTGAGTATAGGCAGGACTTTCACAGGAGTAAGGTTGAGTGAAAGTGCGATGTGCAGATTCCTGCACAAACAGAAACTCACCGTAAAAAAAAACCATACGCAGCAGCCAAGCCGATAAAGAAAGTACAAAAAAGCAGCGGATAGAATATTGGGGAAAAATCAGGGATGTCGCCCCCGAAAATCTCGTGTTTTTGGATGAAATGGGTGTATTGCTAGGGATAATGAGGGGTAGAGCCAGAAGTATGAAGGGAGAAAGAGTCTACGATATAAAGCCATTTTATAGAGGAAGTAGGGTAACAGTGGTTGGGGCAATAAGCCAGAAGAAAGTAATCGCGATGAAAACAATGGGAAAATCGATAAACGGAGAGGAATTATTGAAGTTTGTGCAAGAAGGACTGGCACCGAAATTGTGTTCATGAGCGGTAGTAGTAATGGATAATCTGAGAGTACATAAGGTAGAAGGGGTGGAAGAAATGATCGATGCAGTGGGAGCAAGAGTAGTGTATTTATCACGCCAACTCACCAGAATTTAATCCAATAGAACATTTATGGTGGGAACTAAAGGCATTGCTCAGGAGATTCATACCTAAAAGTGTACAAATAGTGGAAAAACTCTTGGAGTTGGGAGTTAAATTATGTTCAAGTAAGCAAATCAGAAATTATTTTGCTCACTGCTGTTACTGTACCTCTTAGTCACGCAAAGTGCTGTAACTTACTTATTTTGTTAATTATGGCGGTTTTTATATATAGAAGAGGTTGCCTGTCATATATATTAACTAAACTACCCACTATTGTTGGCTTGAAAAGCCCTATACGCAACTATTCAGCCTTCTATTTGCAGCGGAAAGATTTGTTCAATTTTTTACCGAATCACAAGGCTTCAATAATATTTTTAGGCGATAGTATTACCGCGCAGTGCGAATGGTCTGAATTTTTTCATAACTCAATAATAAAAAATAGAGGCCTTGCGGGAGATCGAACAGACGGGATTTTAGCCCGCCTGAACCAAATCGTTAAAATGCGCCCGCACAAGATATTTATTATGATTGGAATCAATGACCTTTTAGCCGGGGTATCCGCCACGGATACTCTAGCTAATTACAGGGAAATACTAAAGCAGATCAAGCAAGAATCGCCCGAAACGAAAATATTCGTTCAAAGCGTATTACCCATTAATAAATTGTCTCGGACTTATTTGACTTATTTTTCTCCCCTTACTAACACAGATATTACTGAATTTAATAGCCGATTGAAATCCACAGCCGAAGAGTTTGGATTGGAGTACATAGACCTATATTCTCTCTTAATTAAGGACGGCAAACTGATGACAAGTTACACGTTTGATGGGCTTCACTTAAAGGGCGAAGCCTATGTAATTTGGAAGGAGGCTATCGAACGCTATGTTAATTAATCAAGGAGCGCTGAATTTCTGATTTAACTTCTCGCTTATATATCGAGTCAACAACTGAGCGCCTTTTTTATTTAAGTGCAAAGCATCGGCAAAATATTCATCTGTTAGCGGCAGATCATTCCTTGCATCTATTAGGAGTCCGTTGTATTTTTTCAAAATAGATGTTAACCGGGCTCTGTGAGAAGTAATTATTTCCCTGCTCGGATCGTATTTATTCAAATAAGCTTCCCTCATGGGCGTTAAGACAAAGACCAGATTGATGTTATTTTGAACTAGATTACTGGCGAATTTCTCTAGAGACTGATAGCAGATATCGCTGATACTGATTGATTTCCAAAAAGACCCCTCCCATCGACTGGGCAGGATATTTTCTTTCGGGACTTCTAGGACTATAGAACCGCCTGAATCAAATTTTAATGAATCGTATGTATCGTTGTTATTTCTTTTTTGACGAACGTCTAAAACTTTGGTAAGATTGACGGCGTTCAACAAATCTCGATACTTGAAATGATAGTATAAAGCTGGGATATTTGAAGAAATATAGTTGAGTCCATCTGTCTCATTAAAATCCTCGAAAGAGACATATTTTCTATTGGTTGTCGTTGGCGACGAACAATTGCGGAAGTCAACAGGAGATGATAATATTAAAACTATATTCGGCTTGACAATTAATTTTATAGAGAAGTCTGTTACAGGTTGTAGGTCGCTAATTTGCGCTCCCCAAGAAGCAAAGTTGACGGTAGAAATTTGCCCGCCATTTCGATCTTTAATTAAAGTCGAATCCATGTTATTAAGGGTCATAGAAGATCCGACGGCCAATATTTGAGAATTTTTAGGTTTAATTTCCCTAAAATATCTGAGTTTTTCGTCAAAGCTGAGGCTGGAAATAAACGGAGGTGCAATGAGCATTTTTTGCGCCTCCATAAGGAACATCAGCAAGACAAACAAGCCGAAGTATATGGTCAGACTCAGAGCGATTAGTTTGTTGTATCGGCTAAAATTTTCTGAAGTTTTGTTCATGGCTAAAAATTAAAGTATAGGAATTCACTGTGAGTAACAGAAAACATTTTTAAGAGAGCAAAAAAGGCCATTAGGCTAAGCAACAAGCTCTGAAAAAGCGCTGGCCGCCATTGCAACTTTGTCCACAAGCGTTCGCCCCACACTGAAGGAGTATCTGCTGTCACTTTATCGAAGGCTGGATCGTAATGAACCAGCCACTGCTGAGTATTGGGGAGCAACCAGACGCCAAGCGCAAGTAGAACCAGCATCTTGATATTTGTTGGCAACGTACTCGACAGTGAAAGACCATTGGCACCGCTCATGGATGCTAGAATAGCAAACGCTGCCTTCAGATTCTCTGCTCTAAAGAAAACCCACGATACTAATACTGCTAGAAACGTTACCAAACAACCCAGTAGACTACCCCACCAGGTAATCTTTTTGAGGTCATGTCCTAGCGATCGCCGGAAGGCATGCCACTGGTGGTTTATAACCAAGTAGATTCCATGCAACCCACCCCAAAATACAAATGTCCAACCCGCACCGTGCCAAAGACCGCCCAGCAGCATCGTAATCATCAAATTGGCGTGATGGCGAAGTTCACCTTTTCGATTGCCTCCCAGAGGAATGTAGAGATACTCCCTCAAGAAGCGAGAGAGAGTCATGTGCCAGTGCCGCCAAAATTTGATAATATTCGCAGATTTGTAAGGTGAGTTAAAGTTGAGTGGCAGCTTGATTCCAAACATCCGAGCTGCGCCGATCGCCATCTCTGAGTAGCCTGAAAAATCGAAATAAAGCTGAAATAGGTAGGCTATTGCTCCACTCCACCCTTCTAAAAATGTCAGACCTTGACCGCGAGCGGCCGCTTCAAAAACTGGGGTAGCGTAGACGGCTATGCCATCTGCCAAAATTACTTTTTTAAACAATCCTGTAATAAAAATAGTCAGGCCCACTGCCAGATTTTCTGCATCAAATTGATAGGTTTCTTTTTTGTTGAATTGCGGTATGGTTTCTTGGTGAAGAATGATCGGACCTGCTATCAATCGGGGGAAAAATGTCACGAAAAGGCAGTATTTTATAAAACTGTGTTCTTTGGTCGTTCCTCGGTAAACATCTACGAGGAAAGCGATTTGCTCGAACGTGAAAAAAGAAATTCCCAACGGCAATATAACGTTGTTTAGGTTGAAATTTGTCCCCGCTACAGCATTTATATTAATCGCGAAAAAATTTGCATATTTATAGTAACTAATGAGGCTCAAATTGACACATAAACCCAGCATCAGCATTAGTTTTCGGCTGACGGGTACTTGGAAGCGCTGGCTGAGAACGGCTCCTACGGTATAGTTAAACACCAGCGAGAAACCCAGCAAGACTAGATAGGCTGGTTTCCACCACCCGTAGAAAAATAACGATGCCATCACAAGCCAAGCGTTCGCCCCTCTTTCCCAACCCCGCCCGCCAATTGCAAAAAATATCCACAGGGTGATGGGCAAAAACAGACAAATAAATTCAAAAGAGTTAAACAGCATTTAGTCCAGTCCAGTCTGCCTGTAATTTTTGTGCCTGTCTAGTAGAGCGTGGCCTAAACCCAACACGCGCACCCTTCCTAGATAAACACAAGTACAATGATAACAATACTCTGGACAGTTTTTAGATAAACGGCTGAAATCATCATTATACCAGGGTAAGAGCATCTCAATCAAGCTTTACAAAAGGAGTTGAGAACAGTCATCATATAATCATTACAGCACTTTGCTTAACGATTAGGTACAATAATAGAGGTGACAAGAAGGAGAAAAAATGAAACCTTACTCCCTAGATATGCGTCAAAATATCGTTAACACCTACGAAGCAGGCAATTACCTCTGTTCGGAAAGTAATCGAAAGATTTCAAGTAAGTAAAAGTACGGTACAGGAACTACTCAAACGAAAAAGAGAGACAGGAAAATTACTCCCTCGTCAGGCAAAAGGGGGGAAACCGAGCCAACTCTTTGGTCAGGAAGAACAGATCAAAGAGATGGTAGTAGAACATCCAGATTACACGTTAGCCGAATACTGTGAGTATAGGCAGGACTTTCACAGGAGTAAGGTTGAGTGAAAGTGCGATGTGCAGATTCCTGCACAAACAGAAACTCACCGTAAAAAAAAACCATACGCAGCAGCCAAGCCGATAAAGAAAGTACAAAAAAGCAGCGGATAGAATATTGGGGAAAAATCAGGGATGTCGCCCCCGAAAATCTCGTGTTTTTGGATGAAATGGGTGTATTGCTAGGGATAATGAGGGGTAGAGCCAGAAGTATGAAGGGAGAAAGAGTCTACGATATAAAGCCATTTTATAGAGGAAGTAGGGTAACAGTGGTTGGGGCAATAAGCCAGAAGAAAGTAATCGCGATGAAAACAATGGGAAAATCGATAAACGGAGAGGAATTATTGAAGTTTGTGCAAGAAGGACTGGCACCGAAATTGTGTTCATGAGCGGTAGTAGTAATGGATAATCTGAGAGTACATAAGGTAGAAGGGGTGGAAGAAATGATCGATGCAGTGGGAGCAAGAGTAGTGTATTTATCACGCCAACTCACCAGAATTTAATCCAATAGAACATTTATGGTGGGAACTAAAGGCATTGCTCAGGAGATTCATACCTAAAAGTGTACAAATAGTGGAAAAACTCTTGGAGTTGGGAGTTAAATTATGTTCAAGTAAGCAAATCAGAAATTATTTTGCTCACTGCTGTTACTGTACCTCTTAGTCACGCAAAGTGCTGTATAGCTAGGATTGACTTCGATCGATATTTCTGCCGCGTCATCGAAGCGAAAATATCGATTTAACTGGTTCCAGAGAAACTCTACCTGACTGCGATCGAGATAGTTGGGCGTGCCGCCGCCCCAGTGCAACTGATGCACCAGCCGATCGGCCTCCACCAAACTGGCAACGCCGGCGAATTTGGCGATCGAGATAGCCTAAATAGGGTTCTACCACCTCCTTGCGCTGGGTGATGATGGTATTGCAGCCGCAGAAATAACAGGGCGTTTCGCAAAAGGGGATGTGGCAGTAAAGCGATAAGGGGGTTCGTTTGTGATTGCCGACGGCGATCGCGGTTTTAAATGCGTGGCGATCGAAGTCAGTGCTTAATTCTGTGGCGGGTGGATAGCTGGTATAGCGAGGTAAAGGCTGGTTGTATTTATTCAACAATGCAGCATCAAATTCAACCGTTTGTGATAACTGTTTCATTAACTAATGTATCCTTCTGTTGTTGTGTAAATTCAGAACCCCGGCATATTTTAGAGATACGATCTTGTTTTCGTGGGGCGAGTTATTTCGCCACAGATTCTCGCTTGGCATGAGGGCTGCGGCCTTCTGTGCTACCGGGGCGATCTTGCCGAGTTAACAAATCAAAGGTATGGTCTCCAATCGCCGCTTTCACATCGGCTTCGAGTTCGTGCATTACATCCTGGTTAAGGGTAAATGCCGTATTTGCTTCGGCGACAATTCGCTCGATCGTGTCAGCATCCACCGGAAACTCATCAAAGGTTTGGCGATAGCGTTCCTTAAATACTCGCCTTGCTTCTGGTGTCGAGATTTGGGAAAATTCATAGAAATTTGTTC
Organism: Microcoleus sp. B9-D4; assembly: GCF_036705105.1. Taxonomy (NCBI): domain Bacteria; kingdom Bacillati; phylum Cyanobacteriota; class Cyanophyceae; order Oscillatoriales; family Microcoleaceae; genus Microcoleus; species Microcoleus sp. B9-D4. The sequence continues at coordinate 116,708 of NZ_JAUBTS010000017.1, read as the reverse complement.
CTCGATCCGGCGGCAGAGACAACGCCGATCGAATCACATTTTTCAAGCTTTGTCCGCCGGATAAATCACCCATGTAGCGGGTGTAGGCATGGGCAATCAGCAGGACTGGATCGGTTGCTGAGAGGGTTTGAATGCGATCGCGATACACACAACCCGCTGGCGAAGCCGTAATTTCCTCCAGCCAATTTTCACCGTAATAAAAAGCTAGATCGCAAGCCAGATTCTCAGTGCGATTTAACTCAGGGAAATAGAGGGTTCCGATAATCGGGTGGTTGACATGGCTCTGCAAAGCCGTTTCTAAGGCGCTGTAAACAAAGTACAAATCGGCAAATAGTTTACGCAAAGGTTCCCGTTCCACAATGCCTTTCATAAAGCATTTCATAAATGCCGTATTTTCGGCTGTGGTGTGGGATTGCATCGTGCCTTCTCGGAGGCGTGTCGATAGATTAGTCATGGCAATATCTCCTAATTAATAGCGGTTCTGGACGATTCAGCATTAATCGATGGCAGTAAATAAAGGCGCAACAACTGCCAGACGATCGCAGCAATCCAGGGTAATTTTTGGCAAAATTGGATGGCGGCAGGGCGCTGGTTAGTTGAGATTTCTGCTAGCTTCTGATTGGCGATCGCACATCGATCCAAACGGGGAAAGAATTCTGGATGGTGGGTATCTAAAATACTGGGAAACGCCCGTTTTGCCGTTTCATTGGTGTGATGAATCACCTGCTTGTTATATTCATCGGGGTCGATGCCGATGGAGTCATAAAATGTGGAGCGTTCCAACACCGTCATTGTGTGGGTGGCAAACACCGTCAGTAGAAAAAAGCGCGCCCAGAGTCTGGCCTTCCAGCTATTCCAAAGCTTAGGCTGCGATCGCAACAATGCCTTAAAAAAATCCCCATGTCGATTTTCGTCTTGGCACCAATTCTCGAAGTAGCGAAACAGGGGATAAATTTGATGTTCGGGATGTTGTTCGAGATGGCGATACACCAAAATATAGCGCCAGTAGCCAATTTTTTCCGACAGATAAACAGTATAAATTACCCATTCTGGAGGGAAGAATGTATAGGTACGATTTTTTGTTAAATAGCCCAGATCGAGAGACAACCCAAAATCCGTCATCGCCTTATTCAAGAAACCGGCATGACGCGCTTCATCCCGTGCCAGTAAGCTAAAGGCTTCCGATAACAACGGTTGGCGATTCTTAAGTTTGCGGGAGAGTTCTTTGAACAACAGAAAACCCGAAAATTCTGAGGTACAGGAGCGCTCTAAAAAGTCAATAAATGCCTTTCGCGTTTCGCCATCAATCTTGTCCCAGCATTGCTCAAACTCTTGATTGCGGACAAAATGGTGGCGGTTATAGTCCGCGCGCAATTCTGCTACAACTGCTTCTAATTCCGCTTGTTGCCCGGACAGATCCATTTCGGCAACGGCATCAAAATTGGTGGTGTAAAAGCGGGGTGTTAACAGGGTTTCTTGAACGGGTGCTTTAATGCCGGATGGCAGACCAGCAGACTCCGATTTACTAATTGAACTGACCATAGGAGTGGAGAGTGGATTGTTCGGAATTGATGACTGTGCACCACATTGCCTTAATCCGCGATCGCCCACAAGTCAGTTACCAGTGGTATCCTATAGTTACTTTAGGTAAAGCATTGAAGCCAATAGGACGCTTGAGCCATTTCTAAAGAAATATGGAAATTATCGTGAAGGCAACTGTGCAGGGAGTTTATGGTGGAAGCGAGTCAGTGCGTAGAGGTTAAATGTCCGATTCAATTTGTGCTAGACTTGTTGGACAATAAATGGTCAATTTTGGTTCTACGCGAACTGTTTGGAGGCGATCGGCGTCCCCACGAATTACTCGCGGCACTTCCTGGCATCAGCACCAAAACCCTCACCCAACGCCTACGAGAGTTGGAATCTCAAGGGTTAGTCGATCGGCGTGTTTATGCCGAGATTCCGCCCCGCGTCGAATATTCCCTCACGCCCAAGGGTCGCCAAATTCAACCAGTGATGGCAGCCCTGCATCAAGTAGGATCGCAGTGGCTGGGCCAGGAGAGTTGTATTTGTCCACTAACACACTCAAATGCTGAGGACGATCGGGTGGACGCTTCAGGTCTAATTTCAGATTAAAAATGTCAGAATTATTTATCTCTCTCTTCTCTTCCTCAGTGTCCTCTGCGTCCTCTGCGGTTTAATCATTCCGGTTCTGGCGGACGAATTCCGTGGGTTAAGTTAACTCCCGCTAAGAATTAGCCTTGGGAATAGCCATCAAAGTCATAGAATTAGCTGGGTAAGTTGCCCTAAAACCATATTTATATACTCTAAAGCCGCAGTTCAAAGTGCTAATTTTATTTACACCGTAGATGTCGGGGCTGATGGAATGGCGATCGGCTGTCACATCAACAGATAAGGTCGGATTGGCTGTTTGGGCGATCGCCATTTTGAAGTAAACTGTTGTTACGGCAATTGCCAAAGTCGTGATTAAACCCAATAAAAATAGGACAAGCCAACGAGGTTTATTTGCGGGAGACTGCAATAAAAATCGTGGATTCATTAATTTATGATATAGTGTTTAATAAGGCTTGTTTAAAATCTGCTGCACTTTTATAATAAATTTCAGGATTGTCAACTAAAGCGCGATCGATTACGGTGGCTAGCGGTTGAGGAATCGAGGAAGTGCGATCGCCAATAAGAACCGCATCATTATCCAACACAGCACGAAACGGGTCTAGTCCTACAAAATTGCGCGGCGAATATCCCGTAATCATCACATACAAACAAGCCGCCGCCGCCCAAACATCAACATCCGGTTGCGCGTACTTATAATCAATCACTTGCTGTCGCGGCATAAAATACGGCGTGCCCACAACATTACCAGTCATCGTTTGGCCGCTTAAACCCGCTTGGTCAAAAGCTTTTGATAACCCATAATCCCCAATTTTAGCAACTTGTTTCCCATCCACATTCGCCAGAAAAATATTCCCTGGCTTCAAATCCCGGTGAATCAAACCCCGTCCCTTTGCAAAACTACCATCAGCCAATTTCACATTCGGAATTTCCGCATTATGAGTGTAAGTCAAACCATCTAAAACTTGCACAATAATAGCCACAGCCTCATCAATCGGCAAAGTGCTGACACCGCGTTTTGCCATCAAATCAACAACACTGCCACCCTCGCAGTATTCCATCGTAAAAAAGAAAGTTTCATCAGCATAACCCGACTCTTTAAATCCTACCACATTCGGATGCTTCAAACATTTAGTATTATCAACTTCCCGCAAAAACCAATTCACAGCCCGCTGATTCGCAGCCACTTTTGGTAACATCACTTTCAGGGCGACTTCTTCATTTGTTTGTTTATGTCGCGCCAAATAAACCAAACTAAAACCTCCCTTACCCAACTCCTTGAGTAAAACATAATCCCCCAGAACTCCAATATTAGTTTTACCACCGACAGCTTTCAACAGAAAAGCTTTCAGCATTTCCCACAGATTGGCTTGATTTGAGGGAATGATTGGGGGTGATTGTTGTTGGAGATTTTTGGCTATTTCCGGGTCAAGGGCAACAGCAACTCGAAAAGAAGTATCGCTAAGTGTAAATTCATCTCCCCCCTGCAAGTCGTATTCTAGAAATTGAATTTGAGCAGCTTCTTCGGGAGTTTGATGGGATTCTCGCTGACCGATTTTTTCACCGTTTACAAAAGTCCCATTTTTGCTACCAAAATCTCGCACGCGGATATCGGGAGGATTGATATCTAGCAAACAGTGATAGCGGGAGATGGTGCGGTGTTTGTCGTCGTCGGGAATTTTGGGATAGCAATCTTTGGCGCGGCCGATAATGCAAGTAGTGCGGGTGTCAAAGGTGAATTCTTGGCCTTTGAGATTGCCTGCGGTGATGGTGAGGGTAACTTTTGAAGTCATTTCAATATATGATTGTAAAGGTAATCATTGGCTAAGCAAAACTAGCGACTTCTACAGAACGTTCTACCGCTACACTTGTACGCTGGCGTTTAATTCTGTCGATTTCATGCAATGTTTCGGCTGTTAGGTAACTACTGCCACAGTGAGGACAGCTTATTACGGGAATATTTTCTATAACTAGCAAATCTTTGCCTTTACCATAGGTTCTGGGAATTCGGCGAATTCGCACACCTTCTGTTCCGCAAATATCGCATACCATTTACTAAGTCTCCTTGCTTAATGTTTGTGGTTCGCTTCTCATTTTAGAATTATTGTATACTAGCCAGAAAGTCTGTAGCTTTGAGAATTATAATACTTTGATAATCGCCCAAAGATAGTAAATGTTTATCACCTGTCACAATATAATTTGCATTTGCAACTACACCACATTCTAGCACCATATCATCGTCAGGATCGGCACACATACCTTTCAGGCTATTGGTGATATTCACTAGCTGAGAATAATCGAGTACCTTATCAGTAGTTGATTGAGCATCCTGGGGCGAATAGTCAAATTTTGAGAGCAGTTTTTCTTGAAATTCATCAAGGATTTCTCTGCAAGTCACGGATTGTACTAAACCATTCTTGGCAAGTTGTAGACACCGATAGGGGTTACTTCTTTGTGATAAACTGGCAGAGATTAAAATATTCGTATCAAATACGACTATAGGTAGCATCATTAAGCTTCGTGTAAAACATCGTCAATAAATTCTTCGCGTTCTTCTTCAGTCATAGTATCCCAATCTTTTCCGCGCTTCCAGCAAGCCATTCGTGCGTTTGCTTCGCTATCTTTAGTAAAATTACTTAACCAGCCCCACTTACTTTTGAGCAAAAACTCACATAATTCTGCTTGTTTTTCGCTAGGAAGTTGTTGGACTAATTCTAGGAGTTGTGTATAGGTTAAAGACAATGCTAATGTTGTCATCGATTTACCTCTCAGTAAAAATCTGCTTTTTCAATATATCATAACACAAACAGCGGATATTCCAGGACGCATGGGAGTTCAGAAACCGGGTTTTTTACGGCAATATTTGGTTCCAGCCGAAAGATTCAATAAAAACCCGGTTTCTTTGGTCGGAGTGCGTAAGTCTGGTTCTCATTATCAATCAAGCCATTCCTTTCAGCAAACTTGATAAAATCCCTAAAATTTTCCCTACATCTTTAATGTAATACTCAGCAACATCAACATCTAAAGCATTACCTTCTAACTTAAGAAATCTCCAAACAGTGCCCGATGTCATCACACCATAAATTATGGGAATTTGATTGCCTTCTTTGTGATTAAACAATTGCGCTGCATACATCTCCGCTGCACACTGCCCCAAACCGCCGATTAAGTCTTCTTTTTTAGCTTCAACAATCGCAATGACTGGTGCCATAATTACAATTTGAGACTCAGACAGGCTGATTAAAAAATCACAAGCACCATTCAGCCCTTTTTCTATGTCAACGTTAAACTCTTTACCGGAAAACAAGCTGATTTTATCGTCTAGCATTCTCCTCAATTCTAGTAATATTGGGGTGATAATCATTTCAGAACGAGCTTTTTCTGTGTTGATTTCGCTGGCTATTCGGAGGTTGTAATTGAGGGTGAAATCTAGATATTCGCTGTATCCGACTTCGGGAATATTGACAAATAAGTTGTTTTTGTCTTTGAGAGTGAAGCCGAATTGTTTGATTAAGTCGCTGAGGGAAAAGTTACTGTAAGCCATCTATCGATTTTGGATTTTAGATTTTGGATTTTAGATTAATTCAATTATAATTGGTAAAATTTCTATTTCCTCTACTTCTGTTGTAATTATGAAATTACACTAGGCAAATACGGCGGCTACGGCTTGTGGCAATGCGATGGGTACAAAATATGCAACTGGATACAAATAATCTTCGCCAGATTCATCAATGACTCGGATTAATTGATGTTCCCCAGCGCGATTATCCGGGATTATTTGATAGATTTTTCGCACTTCCAATGATGCTGGATAGTCTTGATTGTTGATGCAAACTACAAATTGTGTTTCTAAGTTATGAAGTTTGGAGGCTGTTGGTGGGAAGGTAGAAACCGGGTTTCTTCCTGAATCTGGGTGATGATACATAAATTATCGCAGAAACCCGGTTTCTGAGATTGATTTTACTTTGATTATTTGCTCGTTATGTCCCGACAACCCCGTCGGAAACGTAGACAGGGCATGGCTTCGTGGTTTTATTGCCTGTAATAAATCTTTACGAAATCCTGTAATGCTTAGATGTTACACTTTACAAGTCTCGACGCGAGAAAAGAGACCCCATCCACTGTCGGATCTGTATATAACCAGCATCACACTCGTACACTAACACTCCCAGAGGGAGGTGAGCTATCGGTGCGTTCTCTTGCTCGGAAAAATAGATGTCACTGTAGGACAGCCATGAGTAATTTTTTTTCCAGCCTACCCGATAGCCAAAAGCTTCCCATATTTTCTCATCATATTGCCTAGTTCCCCCCACACTTTGAAAGATGCGCTTCTGCACGCTAAAGCCGAAGCGCCCATTAGAATATTGTACCCAAAGTTGGTCAATGATTCGCAAGTCCTCGCAGGGAAATTTATCAATACTACTTATATCCAGGTATCTTTCTTTCTCCCTACCCGCCACCTTCCACATCACTCTCCGCGTTTCTCGATCGGCTTCTTGCCACTTTTTAGCTGCCAATAAATTCCGCAAGTTTGTATAATCCATTCCCACGGCTGAAACTACCCGCGTAGTCTCAGGAGGCGCTGGTTTTGGCAGCGGTGTTTCAAAAGATTTTTCTGCTGGCTGAGGGCTAGCTTTTGGTGATGGCAATACCACTGGTTTTGGTATCAGCAAATCCAACCATTCCTGCACCGACTGCGGGCGATTTGGTGGTTCCAACTCCATCCCTTTCATAATCGCCGCATTCACCCTATCGCTAATCTGAGCATTATATAGTTTTGGCGCAATTAAAGCGTCTATTACCTTTCTACCAGGCGATTGAATCGGTTTCTGATCGGTTAGCATATTATACAGCGTCGCCGCCAAAGAATAAACATCAGTATAAGGGCCAAGTTGAGGGCGTTTTTCCGCAAGTTCAATGGGTGCGTAAAAATCGGTTCCCGTAACACTATTAGTCATTAACTTTCCCGATGAATTAGCCTGTCGCGCTAAACCAAAATCAATTAAAACTGCTGACATACCGCTCTTTCTGAGCATGATATTTTCGGGTTTAACATCGCGGTGAGTCAGGTTTTGCTTGTGTACGCAACTCAGGGCATCTCCTAATTGCTGAATTATTGACAAAGCTTTGGCTTCGGAGAAACTGCCGTTTTCTCTGATATGGGTATACAAATCAATCCCATCGATTAACTCCATCACCATGCACCATAAATCACTCTCTTGAAACACTTCATAAATTTCGACAATATGAGGGTGACGACACTTGGCTAAAGATAGTGCTTCGTTGACAAACTTACCTTGTGTTTTGGCAAAATTTGGCTGTAATTGTTGGAAAATATTCAGAGTTTTTATGGCAACGGACTTACCTTCTGGGCGATTTTGAGCGCGGTAGGTTTCACCGTATCCGCCGCCACCTAGGTATTCTTCGATGATGTATTTGCCGTCGTGTAGTTGTTGTCCGTCGGGCCAGCGTTTCATGGCGGGTTTGTGGGGATGGAGAGGATGGTTTTGATTATAGCTGAGATGGGGGAATTTTGGTTGAGGGTTTTGGGTGAAATTGAGAAACCGGGTTTTTTCGGAGTTTTTGGGTTGTGATTGGGTATTGTCGTAAAAACCCGGTTTATTGAGGCCTTTGATGGGGTGGATTTCGGAATCTATCAAACCCGGAGATCCCCCCTAGCCCCCCTTAAGAAGGGGGGGACTGGAAGCGTTCTCAAAGTCCCCCTTCTTAAGGGGGATTTAGGGGGATCTAGACTCAGATAAAAACGAGATTTAGATGGATTGCAATCTTAAGTGTAAGCCTCCATTGGTAAACAAGAACAGACAAAATTGCGATCGCCAAAAGCATTATCTATCCGACCCACCGCCGGCCAAAACTTATGTTCGCGAGTCCAAGATGTCGGATAAGCCGCTTGCGCGCGAGTATAAGGACGATTCCACTCATCAACCATCAGAGATTCTGCGGTGTGCGGCGCATTTTTCAAGACATTATTTTGTGCATCAACATTACCTTTTTCAATCTCCGCAATTTCAGCTCGAATTGCAATCATCGCATCGCAAAAACGGTCTAATTCCTGCTTCGATTCGCTTTCCGTCGGTTCCACCATTACCGTACCAGCAACCGGCCAAGAAACCGTCGGCGCGTGATAGCCGTAATCCATCAACCGTTTGGCGATATCTTCCACTTCAATAGCCGCAGATTTTTTGAGCGATCGCAAATCTAGAATACACTCGTGCGCCACTAAACCAGCTTTCCCTTTGTACAAAACCGGATAATAAGATTGTAACCGTTTTGCCATGTAATTAGCATTAAGAATTGCTACTTTTGTCGCCTCAGTTAAACCCACTCCTCCCATCATCCGAATGTACATCCAAGAAATAGTCAAAATGCTAGCACTTCCCCAAGGCGCTGCGGAAACAGCACCAACTGATGTTTGTTGACTGTTGACTGTTGACTGTTGACTGTTGACTGTTGACTGTTGACTGTTGACTGTTGACTGTTGACTGTTAAGAATAGAATGACTGGGCAAAAATTCTACTAAATGAGACATTACCCCAATCGGTCCCATTCCTGGCCCGCCGCCGCCGTGGGGAATACAGAAAGTTTTGTGCAAATTCAAGTGACAAACATCAGCACCAAAATCACCGGGGCGGCACAAACCCACTTGAGCATTCATATTTGCGCCGTCCATATAAACTTGTCCGCCGCAGTTGTGGACAATTTTGCAAATCTCTTTAATTTCTTCCTCAAAAACGCCGTGCGTAGATGGATATGTCACCATCAAAGCCGCCAGTTCTTTTTTGTGTTTCTCTGCTTTTTTCTGTAAATCGGCGACATCAATATTCCCCTGGGAATCGCACTCGACAGCAACTACTTTCATCCCCGCCATCACCGCGCTAGCCGGATTTGTACCGTGGGCTGACTGGGGAATCAAACAGATATTTCGGTGAGATTCGCGTCGGTGTTCGTGGTATTGGCGAATAACTAACAAGCCCGCGTATTCGCCTTGGGAACCGGCGTTGGGCTGCAAAGAGATTGCCGCAAAACCTGTAATTTCTGCCAGCCACTGTTCTAGTTGCACGAACATCTTTTGATAGCCGCGAGTTTGATCGCGGGGTGCAAAGGGATGTATCTTGCCAAATTCCGCCCAAGTCACCGGCATCATCTCTGCTGTGGCATTCAATTTCATTGTGCAAGAACCCAAGGGAATCATCGATGTATTTAGCGATAAATCCTTGGCTTCTAAACGGTGCAAATAGCGCAAAAGTTCAGTTTCTGAATGGTAGCTGTTGAAAACTGGATGGGTGAGATAGCTGCTGGTGCGATCGCAAAAATCTGGTAAGGTCAAATAGGAACTCAATGCGTCGGCATCCAGCGGAATGTTAAGAGCATTCTGCCCGTCTGCCCTGATATAATCTTTATCCTGTGCAAAAATTTTCCACAAATCTTGCACATCTTCAGCGGTGACAGTTTCATCTAAAGTTATTCCCACTGTCGAATCATCGAAAACTCGGAGATTAATTTTGCGAACTTTAACAGCTTCTAGAATTTCTGACAGCGGTTTGTCTCCCAATTCTACCCGCAAAGTATCGAAGAAAGGTTGAGAACCAATTTTGTATCCGAAACTTCTTAAACCGGATGCCAAAAGTGCTGTTAAACTCCTTACTTTCTCAGCAATGTCTTTCAGTCCAGACGGGCCGTGATAAACAGCATACATACTCGCCATCACTGCCAGCAAAACTTGAGCAGTACAAATATTGCTGGTTGCTTTTTCGCGGCGGATGTGCTGTTCGCGAGTTTGCAAGGCCAAACGTAAAGCAGATTTGCCGTTGGCATCTTTAGAAACGCCAACTATTCTCCCCGGAACTTGGCGTTTAAACTCTTCTCGCGTGGCGAAATAGGCTGCGTGGGGCCCTCCGAATCCCATCGGCACTCCGAAGCGCTGAGTGCTTCCTACGGCTATATCCGCGCCGAATTCGCCGGGGGGTGTGAGCAAGCAAAGGCTCAAAATGTCGGCGGCTACTGTGACTAATGCGCCGACTTCGTGTGCCGATCGAATAAAATCGGTATAGTCGTAAATTGCGCCGTCTGTGGCGGGGTATTGCACGAGAGCGCCGAAGATTGTACGATCGAACTCAAAGCTTTGATGGTCGCCGACAATTACCTCAATTCCCAGTGGCTTAGCGCGAGTTTGCACCACTTCCACAGTTTGAGGGTGGCAATCTTGGGAAACAAAAAACGCTTTTGCCTTATTTTTGCTGGCGCCGTAACTCACCGCCATCGCTTCCGCCGCCGCAGTCCCTTCATCCAGCAAGGAAGCATTGGCAATTTCCAAACCCGTGAGGTCAATTATCATGGTTTGGAAGTTCAGTAAAGCTTCCAATCGCCCTTGAGCAATTTCGGCTTGGTAGGGAGTGTAAGCTGTATACCAGCCGGGATTTTCTAGGATATTCCGCTGGATGACGGGGGGAGTTATGCAGTCGTGATATCCTGTGCCGATGTACGATCGAAATACCTGATTTTTTGCAGCAATTTCTTTCAATTCTGCCAAAGCGCTGTACTCGCTTTGCGCTGCGGGAAGTTGTAGCGGTTGAGAAATGCGAATCGCCGCTGGAACCGTTTTGTCAATCAACTCATCAAGGCTGGAAATGCCCAAAACATTGAGCATTTGCTGGATTTCGCTGGGTGTCGGGCCAATGTGCCGACCCGCAAAACCATTGATGGAGGAAAGGTTTTGTTGCTGACTGGGTTCAAGTTGAGGGCTGTAGAGTACCAAGGCGGATTCTCCTGAATTGACTTTTCTTCTTTGTTTGTAACATTTTGCTAAGAAAACCAGGAAGATTTTTTGCGTCTATCCAAGTCCGACAGTCTGACAGTCCGACAGTCCGACAGTCCGACAGTCCGACAGGGGTTGAAACCCCTGTCTCATAGCTAAAGTCGTCTGAAGACGACTAAGGAAGATTTTTTGCGTGTATCAAAGTCCGACAGTCCGACAGGGGTTGAAACCCCTGTCTCATAGCTAAAGTCGTCTGAAGACGACTGTAGATTAAGGTCGATGGTTGAAACCGCTGTCGAGAGTCAAACGAAGTCTGCCTTAGCGGACAAGCGAAATAAAGGGGGTATTTAAGCCGGATTTGGTATCAGTCGTCTTTAGACGACTTGTGCTATTAGCCAGGGGTTTCAACCCCTGGCGGATTGTGGAATTATCAACCAGCCCCATGCCCCATGCCCCATGCCCCATGCCCTATTCCCCATGCCCTATTCCCCTTCCACCATTTTGCGATACTCCGGGGCCGAGAAAGCCTCGTCTGCTTCGCTGGGATTGTCAACGCGGACTTTCAGCAGCCATCCAGCGCCATAGGGGTCTTCCGCCAAATCTTCGGGAGCCTCTATAATGTCATCATTGCGTTCTACGACTATACCGGTAACTGGTGCTTTCAAGTCTTCAACGGCTTTCACTGACTCGACTGTACCGAAAGCTTCGCCCTTTTCCAACCCTGCACCGACTTCTGGCAAATCTAGAAACACGATATCGCCGAGTTGGTCAACTGCAAAGGCACTAATGCCGATGGTGGCAATTTCGCCTTCGAGTCGGATGTATTCGTGGGTGTCTAGGTATTTCAGGTCATCGGGGTATTTTAGTGTCATGTCTTTTCTCGCAATAAAAAAGTATTAGTTAAATCTTATTCAACTATGAGCCTTTAGTAATGACTAAATGGAACAGAAAAAATATTAAACGCTTGCTTTTTGGAGATTTTTCTGTCAAACGACTGATGCGATCTATAATTTTTATTTACGCATTCCTGTGTTTTTACGGTTTCTTTTTTTCAGAACGGCTAATTTTTCAATTTCCCCCATCTAGCCAGAGTGATAGCAGGGAAGTTGTCAAAGTTGGCTCAGCTAATGGCGTGAAAATTTCTACTGTTCATTTTCCTAACCCGCAAGCTAAATATACCATACTTTACAGTCACGGGAATGCAGAAAACTTGGACGGGATTTTGTGGCTACTCAGAGAGATTCGAGATACCGGATTTGCTGTGTTTGCCTATGATTATCAAGGTTACGGCACGAGCCCGGGAAAGCCTTCTGAGTATAATACTTATCGTGATATTGATGCTGCTTATAATTATTTAACTCAACAGTTGGGAGTACCTGCAAAGCAAATTATTCTTTACGGCCGTTCTGTGGGCGGGGGGCCGGCTATTGATTTGGCTTCGCGGCAAAAAGTCGGCGGTTTGGTGGTTGAAAGTTCCTTTGTTTCGGCTTTTCGGGTGTTGACGCGGATTCCGCTTTTACCCTTTGACAAGTTTGTGAATATTGATAAGATTGGCAAAGTTCGATCGCCTGTTTTGGTGATTCATGGTAAGGCTGATGAGGTGGTTCATTTTTGGCATGGAGAGCAGTTGTTTGCCACCGCCAACGAGCCGAAAGTGAATTTTTGGGTTGATGGGGCCGGTCATAATGATTTGATGGATGTGGCGGGCGATCGCTATGCTGCAACTTTGCGACAATTTGCTAAGCTAGTAGATGAGTCTTCTTGACCAATATGAGCAACGGGCTAGAAGCCCGTTCCAGAAGAACACCTACACTTACACTTTCTTGTGGGGAGTAGGGGTTGGGCTTCTAGCCCGCCCCTGCATTAATGCTCAACTACTTAGGATCGCGAATTAAATAACTTACAATTTTAATTGTTATTGTGGGATGGGCGTCCCGCCCGTCCAAAAAGGACGGGCGGGACGCCCATCCCACTTTCAAGAGTGGAAGTTATTTAATTCTCATTCCTTAATTTAAGTTGGTCGGTTTGGCGAGCGATAAAATGGTTTTTTCACCACACTAGCGGGATAGTTTTTCCCGCGAATTTCGACTTCTAATTGCTGACCGATTTTCGCTAATTTTGCGGGAACAAATGCGAGGGCTACTGCCCGATTCAATGTAGGCGATAATGTACCGCTAGTAACTTCTCCTACTGTTTCGCCTTCAAATATTACCGGATAGCCGTGGCGCGCAATGTGCCGCCCCTGCATTTCTAACCCTACCAACCGCTTTGATACTCCACTCGCTTTCTGCTGTTCCAAAACTTCGCGACCAATAAAATCGCCTTTGGTGTCGAGGTGAACTACCCAACCCAATCCAGCCTCTAAAGGTGTGATATTGTCGTCGATATCTTGACCGTAAAGAGCCATTGCTGCTTCTAAACGCAAGGTATCTCTGGCACCCAAACCGCAGGGCACAACGCCAGCAGCTAACAATTTTTGCCACAGTTCTTTTCCTACTTCGGCATCCACCATGATTTCAAACCCATCTTCGCCCGTGTAACCAGTTCTGGCGATAAAACTTGGCTGTCCCAACAAATTTGTTTCTAAGTGACCGAATGCCTTAATTGGTGCAAGGTTGTCTTCCACAAAAGGCTGGAAATAGTTAACAGCTTCTGGCCCTTGAATGGCAATTAAAACTTTATCTTCGGAGATGTCTGTAAAACACAGTTCGCTCAATTCTAAGTGAGTGGTGATCCATGCTTTGTCGGCGATGCGAGTGGCGGCATTGACAATAATTACTGCACGTTCTTCGCTAGTGATAGCGTCGGGTTCTTGGCAGTAGAAAATAATGTCGTCTAAGATGCAGCCTTTGGCATTTAGCAAGACTGTATATTGAGCTTGACCGGGTTGCAACCGGCTCAAGTCTGAGGGTACTAAGGGTTGAAATTTTTCTATTAGTTGTTTCCCTCTCAAACCAAATTTTCCCATGTGGGAAATGTCGAACATTCCTGCTTGCTGGCGTACTGCTTGGTGTTCGCTGCTGATGCCTGCGTACTGCACCGCCATCTCCCACCCGGAAAAGGGCACCATTCGGGCTTTGAGTTCTAATGATAGGTCGTACAGAGGGGTGCGGGCAAGTTGGCTCGGACTCTCTGGATTGTTGGGTTCAGTTGACTTGGCCACTGGTAGCGCTTTGGTTGCGGGTAGACTGTTTTGATTTTACGGGAAAATTGGTTTTCGCGGTGTGTAGGGCGATCGAATTTAAGGACACGGCAATACTGTTTAGGTACAAGTCGCGATCGAATTTAACGACAGGGCAATGCTGTTTAGGTACAAGTCGCGATCGAATTTAAGCACGCGGTGGTACTGTTTAGGTACAAATTAGGATAAGGCAGTGCTGTATCCCTACTGTAATGTTTATGGAGAATAGCGGGCTCGAACCGCTGACCCCTACAATGCCATTGTAGTGCTCTACCAACTGAGCTAATTCCCCTTTCTTTTCGCGCTCTCAATCATGCCTTAACTGACCAATATTTGTCAAGCTTTTTGGGGAAATTAGTTTTGAGCCCTGGATGGGCAAGGCTTTCGGCTTTTTTTCCACAAAACTCTCCTCGGTTCTGGACAATGGTCAATCCCCTACTATGATTTAGTAAGTGTGTTGGGATATTTCGGTCAAATGGCTCAAACAAGAGCCCATGAGGAAGTAGACGACTAGCAGGGCGGCGGCTGATACCGCAACTAGGGTGCCGGCTAGCATTAGTGAAAATTCCCGTTGCGCGATCGCCTCTTGCATTAAGTGCAAAGACCAGGCAACGAGGGCAACGTCAATTATTAAAATAGGAACCAGCATAAGTTACGATTTGTAACAGCTTACCTATTGTAACAAAACTTTTCGCTCCGTGCAGCTCAGATCAGGCGTATTTAACTTTTGCTGTAAAACCCGGAGGGAGCAGCGGAAAGCTACTGAGAAAAAATGATAGCTTTTGGTGATAATTACAATATGCAAAGTAAATGAGAGCTAGCTCAGCTTTAGAGGTGGCGTTTTTGACTCTTGAGCCAGCGATTAAGAGCTCGATAGCTGCGCTTTACACGCTTTTTTGAGGGGGTAGGGTGCGTTAGCGAAGCCCTCGAAGAGGATCGACCTTTGAGCATACAGCTCTTGTAGGGACACTCCAAGAGCCTATTAGTGTCAACTTAAGCCGAAAGACAGCCAGTCCTCCCACCCACCCGCCAGTCCGCCAGGGACTGAAGTCCCTGTCTAATAGCGAAAGTCCTCGCTATGAGGACTGATGAATTTTTCAGTCCTCATAGCGAGGACTTTCGCTTTGAGGCAGGGGTTTCAACCCCTGCCGGACTGCGGGTTTAACGCTAAGTTGAGCCCAATGGGCACTTGGAGTGTCCCTACAAGGCCCCGCGTCCCTACGGCACTCGAAGAGATCGCGGGGTATACTTCCTAAACGTGGAATCTGCAGTAACTGATTTGATAGGAGAAGGTCTGAGCCGCTGTTGCACTTGGATGCTGTAAAATTAACTTTATTAACCTGCTTGAAAAGATGACAAATCGCTCTACTCGCGCCCTTTTTCACAGCAAAACACTGAACACTGCTTTGCGTGCTTTTAGCTTTCCGCAAGATATGGAAGTGCGGCACCAAAAATTGGGAACGTGGATTGCTGCACTTAAAACGGGTACGTTAGACGAAGTTAAAGAAGTTTCCCTGCACGGCAGTTTTATTAATGATATTTTTCAGGATATTTTGGGATATTGCTCGGTAATTCAAGGTGGGGGGAAAGCTTGGGAAATTAACGCGGAACAAACGATATCTGATGGCGGCGGTTCTGCTGACGGGGCGATCGGCTTTTTTACTGCTGCTGGCAATCCTAAAGGCAAAGCCGTGTCCCTGCAAGGTAAAGTGATTGCTCCGATCGAACTTAAGGGAGCGAAAAATGATTTAGATCGTCCCGCATCTGGGCGATCGGAATCAGCCGTTGACCAAGGTTGGCGCTACGCTAATTATACACCCGATTGTCGCTGGATTATTGTCTCGAATTATCGAGAGTTGCGACTTTATCATACGAATAAAACTCCTGCTTATTACGAACAATTTTTTCTGACTGACTTGGCGGAGATTGAAGCTTTTAAGCGGTTTTACTTTCTGCTGTGTCGCCGCAATTTTTTGCCTAAAAACCAAGATCAAACAGGTTCTGTTATTGACAGACTGTTAAAAGACTCGGACGAAGCTCAAGAAGAAATCACCAATAAATTATATCAAGAGTACAAAGCAATTCGACTCGCTCTCGTCAAGCATTTTCGCTTTTCTGGGCCGCAGGATATCCCCAACCGCGATCGCGTACTCATCGAAAAAGCTCAAAAAACTTTAGACCGCGTTTTATTCATTGCTTTTTGTGAAGATAAAGGGTTGCTGCCGCGAAACACCCTCAGCAACGCTCACGACCACAAAGACCAATACAATCCTAGATTAATTTGGGAAAATTATCAATCTGTATTTCGCTGGGTTGATGTGGGAAATGATGACCCTCCTGTACCCGGATACAACGGCGGTTTATTTAAGTTCGATCCGGTTTTAGACGCACAATTGACTGTGCCAAATCCTTTATGCAGTCAGCTTAATAAGCTGACGCGCTTTGATTTTGATACTGAAGTTTCTGTCGATATTTTGGGGCATATTTTCGAGCAGTCTGTTACAGATTTGGAAGAGTTAAATGCTGAAACTACCGGACAGGAATACAATCAGAAAAAAGGCAAGCGAAAAACTCAAGGTGTGTTTTACACGCCAGCTTTTATTACTCAGTATATTGTCGAGGTTTCTCTCGGTGGCTATTTGCACCGGCGAGAGCAAGAATTGCGCGATTTCTTCCTAATGGGCGAAGTTGCTGAAGTGTCGGTTCAGCCCCCAAAGAAAACTGCAATTAAGTTTTGGAAAGCGTATCGAGACGAGGTGTTGCAAAAAACGCGCGTCATCGATCCGGCGTGCGGTTCGGGTGCTTTTTTGATTGCGGCTTTTGATTATTTGATGCAGCAGTACGAAAGAGTCGATCGCGAATTGAATGCTTTGGGGTATAAACCAAAAGACGGCAACTCGCTGGAATTTGACAGAAGCATTTTAAGCAACAACCTGTACGGCGTAGATTTGCTGCCGGAATCGGCGGAAATTACCAAACTTTCCCTGTGGTTGAAGACGGCCCAAGCGGGTAAAACCCTGACGTATTTGGATGATAATATTAAAGCGGGAAACTCGATTGTCGCTGACAGTAATGTAGCAGATACAGCGTTTGATTGGCAAGCTGAATTTCCCCAGATTTTTGCTGATGGCGGTTTTGATGTTGTCCTTGGCAATCCGCCTTATGTGCGGCAGGAGTTGCTATCTCCAATTAAACCATACTTGCAAGCAAATTATGAATCATATAACGGCGTAGCAGACCTTTATACTTACTTTTATGAACTCGGGTTAAAGATTCTCAAACCGGGGGGAGTGCTGTCGTATATTGTCACAAATAAATGGCTGCGTTCGGGATACGGCGAACCTCTACGCAAGTTCTTTGCGAGTCAAGGTTTACTAGAGCAAATTATTGATTTCGGACACGCGCCAATTTTTGAGGATGCTGATACTTTTCCCTGTATTGTCGCAGTCAGAAAACCTAACGCTTCTCTATGTATCTCTGAAACTGAAAGCGAGATTGAGCAAGGTAAATCTGAACCTAATTTGCCTGTGATTGTTTGTCCGGTTCCGCGCGAGGAACTTGCTAATATCAACCTTACACAATATGTTCAACAACACGGTTATCAAATTTCGCGAGATCGTTTCACTGCGAGTGCTTGGAGTCTGGAACCTCCTGCTGTTGATGAGTTGATGCAGAAAATAAAACAAGTGGGAGTTCCGCTAAAAGATTTTGCAGGGGTTAAGCCTTATCGAGGTATTTTAACAGGATTGAATGAAGCTTTTTTAATTGATGAAGCTACTAAAAACAGTCTAGTTCAAGCCGACCCTAAATCGGCTGAAATTATCAAGCCTTATTTACGAGGTCAAGATATTAAACGCTGGAGTCCAGAGTGGGCAAATCTTTGGATTATTTTGCTGAAATCTAGCAGCGATAGTGTATGGCCGTGGAGTAAAGCAAACGATAAAGCAGAGGAAGTATTTGCACAAACATTTCCATCGGTATATAAGTATATGAAGCCGATGCAGGAAAAACTGTCTAAGCGTTCCGACAAAGGGCGTCACTGGTGGGAACTGCGTAGCTGTGCTTACTACAGGACTTTTGAAAAGCCCAAAATTATTTATCAGGTTATTCAAACTTTGCCACAATACGCATGGGATAATTCTAGTGCTTATGGAAATGATAAAACTTTCATTCTGGCTAACAGCGATTTATGTCTGCTAGGTTGGCTCAATTCACCGCTAATTTGGTGGTACAGCCATCGAGTTTTTACTCAAATGCTGTCAGGGGCGATTAGCCCAATGGGATATTTATTTGAAACTTTACCGATCGTACCACCAACTGACTCAATTCGTGCCGAAGTAGAACCAATTGTCAGCCGTTTAATTGAAATCGCCAAAACTAATCAAGAAACTCACCGAGATGTCTTGCAATGGCTAGAAATCACTTATTTAATTAATAAACTCGGAGAAAAACTCGAAGATTTTTCTGCCCTTTCCTTTGCAGAGTTCGTAGCAGAAATCAGAAAGCGAATGCCGAAAACTAAATCCTCCGATCCTCTCGGCGTTGCTGGACTAAAAGCAGTCCGCGAAACTTATAATGAATATGCACCGGCCATTCAATCTCGCAAAGCTGAGGCGTTGAGACTCGAACACCGTTTGTCAGACTTAGTTAATCAAGCTTATGGATTGACACCGGAGGAAATAGATTTGATGTGGAAAACAGCACCTCCCCGAATGCCGATCGCCCGACAGATTTGATAAAATGTTAGAGCAGCATCGTTGAGAATGAGTTTCTTATAAAAGGCGCTCTAATTTTTTGTATACTTCATCATCGTTACGCTTCCATTAATCATAATATCCCGGCCGGGGCGGGTTTTTGAGATTGTCAATTATTGGCTGGTATTGTTGGTGAACCCGCCCCTACGAACGTAATGACAGAAACACGTTGTTTTTGCGTCCAGGACTATATCAGATTAAAAAATTGTGTTTTTTGGGGAAGATTTGTTAGACTGGGATTGTGAGCTAGCGAGTCGATAGACTATACTTTGTACGCGAGGTGAATCATTATGCTCCAAGCATTTGAAGGAATTTACAGAAATGGAGTCATCGAACTTTTAGAAGTTCCTGAAAACATTTATGAAAGCCGCGTGGTGATTACTTTTTTGGCTGCGCCATCCATTCCTAGATCGCCTACATTTATCAAGTTTGGAATGTTTGCTGGTACTCAACAATCCACCGCAGACGATTTCGAGATTGCCGAGTTTCAAGGGGATACTGACGATGAATTAGATTGGTCATAGCTGCCGATGAAATATGTCATTGATACCCACGCGCCGATCTGGTTTCTCGAAGGAAATCAAAGATTGGGGACTCAAGCCCAAGCAATTCTCTCCAATTTGACCAGTCAGCTTGTTCTACCTGCGATCGCCTTGGCTGAAGCTGCATGGATTGTAGAACGAAGAAAAACCTCAATTCCATCTGTGAATGCTTTGTTGAATGCAATTAACAGCGATCCTATAATCGCGATTTATCCACTTGATCGAACTATCATCAATCAAACGCTCAGCTTATTGAGCATCCATGAAATGCACGATCGTCAAATTGTAGCAACCGCAATGATTTTGCAAAATCAAGGTGAAACTGTTGCGCTGTTGACGTGCGATGGAAATATTACGGCTTCAGGTGTAATTTCTGTTATCTGGTGATTGTATTTATAATAAAATAACGGTTATTTGTAAACCATCAACTTTCGCCATTTGTCAGTTGTTTTAGTGTTTCTACAAAGGTTTTAGTACCCACCATTTGAGACTGACTCAGGGCAGATTTTGCAGAATCGCCTAAAAGCATATCTTCTACTTCCATCAGTCGCTCTATCAAGCGCTGATAGGCATCAGCGGACATAATTACGTGACTGGGATGCGATTTATCAGTGAGTAAAACTGGCTCGACAGCAGCTTGATTAAAGGCTGTCCCCGTTGGATTGCACGCTTCTGCGAGGGTGTAACTTTGCATAACAGATTTTATTTTGTGGGTTATGTCTATTTTAGGCAAAATCGGCAGGAAGTGGGAGATCGATCGTCCGACCAATTCAATACTAACGAGAAAAGGTATGAAAATTTCCATACCTTCCAAGTCAAGATTATTTTTAAACAAGTGCTGTTGCCTGCTTTGTTTGTTCGAGATACTGCCGATACTCTTCCTCGGAACCGAAGGAGTCAACTGAAACCGTAGCTTTTGGCATCGGTATCAATGGTGTCTTAATGGGGGAGTATTTACAGTAGCAAACCACGATCACCTCAAACGCATTGTTGGGGATGGCTGTCGGGTATTCTTCTACTCTAATTACTTCCCAGTCGCCTACCCGGTAGTGACTATCAGCACCGGCTATTTGGGTGTCTTCAAATTCTGTCAGAGTGTGAAACTCTAGCGGCCGATAACCCGGTTCAGGAATCGGTAGATTTGATGAGTCAAAATACTCTGCCAGAATGTCCGTTAGCCCTCCGGTGTGAGCTAAAAGTCTGTTCTCGGCACCTTCTTCTTCTGTCCAGTCAGCGCGAAAAATAATGTATTTTCTGCTCATTTGTTAATCCTCCTCGTCTTCATCCATGTAGTTAGGAAAACTGGTTTCACCTTCAAATATGCAGGAGTATTTGAGGATTGAGTCTTTTGTCGGTTTGATTCGTAGCAGTCGCCAGCCGTATTTTTCCTGCATTGCGTAACACCGCCATCGTTCGGTGACGCAGTGGCTTGAGGTGACTTCCTCTGGTTGAGAATTGGTCACAACGATCGTATCTCCATAATGTTCATTTGAATGGTGGCAGTGGCAAGGTCATTTGGATTTAGGTTTTTGAGTTCGATCGATCTGGGTGTTGCTGCTTGCGCTCTAAGAGCGTTTTCCGAACGACTGCCAGCACTAAGCTGGGCACACTTCTGAACTCCGAATCAGCCCATTCTTGCAAAACCTCATATTCTTCGGGGTTCACTCGGATAGTGATTACAGGCTTTTTGGAAGGCATTGCTTGTTGGCTCGCATACATTAATACCCATTATCTCTACTCTTTACCTTCAAACACTTGTTCTGGGGTAACACACCTGTCTCATATAACTTTAAAAGTTGCTTATGTTAACAGGTGTACCACCTGACATTTAGTATAACACCGTAGTGTTGCGATCGACTCTACAACTCAAAAACCCAGAATAATCATCAAAAAAAGGGGCAACTCGCGTCGCCCCTCATCTATTTAACCAGCTACAAAATTACACTTCCACAGCAATCTTTTGTTCCGAAGCCTCGGGCGAATTCGCTTCGCTGGGCGGCACAACTTGCCAGAATTTCGGCAAATATTCAGCCCAATTTGCTAAAATCTTCTCAGCTTTCTTGCTGCCCGTTCGATCGCGCTGAGCCTCAATCAACTCCTTCAATTGCGCCTCCCCAGCCGCCGTACAAACGCGCTGCATCTTCACAATCTCCCCGTTGACATGAGCAGGGAAAGTCCCATCTTCATCGAGGAAATAAGCCAAGCCGCCAGTCATTCCAGCGCCGACGTTGCGGCCGACTTTTCCTAACACGACAATTACGCCGCCAGTCATGTACTCGCAGCAGTGATCGCCCGCACCTTCAATGACTGCTTTCGCCATCGAGTTACGCACCGCAAACCGTTCGCCAGCTTTACCCGCAGCCAACAGATTTCCCCCCGTCGCACCGTACAAACAAGTGTTACCGACGATCGCATTTTCGGAAGCATCATAAGTCGCACCAGCCGGCGGTGCGATCGCGATTTCGCCGCCGTGCATTCCTTTACCAACGTAGTCATTGGCTTGGCCTGACAGTACCAGCGTCATCCCCGGCAAATTGAACGCGCCGAAGCTTTGGCCCGCGCTACCAGTGAAGTTGATGGTGATTTGACCGCTAAAGCCCGTGTTGCCGTGTTGCTGTGCGATCGCACCACTGATTCTTGCTCCCACAGTGCGATCGGTATTCACCAATTTTACATTCTTGCTAACAGTGCCGTGATTGGCGATCGCACTTTGAATCTCAGCATCCGCGAGCAAATCGTCGTCTAACACAGGCCCGTTGGTGTGTACGTCGCCGTGGATCAAGAAAGATCGATCGCTCTTAGTATCCGGTAGCTTAGTCAAACAATCCAAGTTAATCGCTTGAGTTTTAGTTAGTTTCACCCCATCGCGCATTTTCAACAAATCCGCGCGGCCGATGATATCTGCGATCGACTTATAACCCAATTTCGCCAGCAAACTCCGCACTTCTTGTGCTACGAAATAGAAGAAATTAACAACGTGTTCCGGCGTTCCGGGGAACCGTTTCCGCAAGTGTTCTTGTTGAGTAGTCACACCCACGGGACAACTATTCATGTGGCAAACGCGAGCCATAATACAGCCTTCTGCAATCATTGCCACCGTGCCGAAACCGTACTCTTCGCCGCCCATCAAAGCGCCTACAATCACGTCCCAGCCGCTTTTAAAGCCACCGTCAACGCGAAGTAAAACTCGATCGCGCAATTTATTTTCCATCAGCACCCGGTGAACTTCTGTCAATCCGAGTTCCCACGGAGAACCTGCGTGCTTAATCGAACTCAGTGGCGAAGCACCGGTGCCGCCGTCGTGACCGGAAATTTGAATCACATCAGCATTAGCTTTAGCAACGCCAGCAGCGACAGTCCCGATACCGACTTCCGACACCAACTTTACAGAAACTCCAGCTTTCGGATTGATTTGGTGCAAGTCAAAAATCAACTGTGCCAAATCCTCGATCGAATAAATATCGTGGTGAGGAGGAGGCGAAATCAGCGTAACACCCGGTTTCGATCGGCGCAAATAAGCAATGTACTCGCTCACTTTCGGCCCCGGCAATTGACCGCCTTCACCCGGTTTCGCACCTTGTGCGATTTTAATTTCGATTTGTTCGGCGTTCATCAGATACTCAGGAGTCACCCCGAAACGCCCGGAAGCTACTTGTTTGATGGATGAAGAAGCTGTATCGCCGTTCTGCAAACCTTTTAAGTGAGGTAGCGTTTGTGAGAAACCGGCCTCGCTCACATCGTTTAGCACTTTGTAGCGCACCGGGTCTTCGCCGCCTTCGCCGGAGTTTGATTTGCCGCCGATGCGGTTCATGGCAATCGCTAGCGTTTCGTGGGCTTCCGGGGACAAAGCGCCGAGAGACATTCCGCCCGTGGCAAAGCGCTTGACAATATCTGCTACAGATTCTACGTCTTCGATGGGAATGGAAGGGCGATCGCTCTGGAAATCCAGCAAATCGCGCAAAGCCGTTACCGGGCGATTTTCAAGCTGTTGCTTGTAAACCTCGTAGTGATCGTAAGCACTTTCACCATTTTTGTCACCAATTGGTGTCATTTTTGGTTCGGCCCCATTGCCGTTACCGTTAGTCTGAGCCTTAAAAGTAGTCACAGCCTTGTGCAAAGCCTTGGCCATTTCCGGGCTGTTCATGTGATATTCACCACCACGGCGGTACTGCACAAAGCCGTAATTTTCCAGCTTTTTGAGGTGCAATTCTGGGAAAGCCTGACTGTGGAAAGACATTACCTCGTTAGCGAGTTCCGCCACACTCAAACCGCCGATGCGGGAAACAGTGCCTTTGAAACCCAAATCTAGCAAATCACCGCCAATGCCGATCGCCTCAAAGATTTGCGCCCCCTGATAGCTAGCCAGCAGTGAAATCCCCATTTTCGACATAATCTTCAGCAAGCCGTTTTCTACCGCTGTGCGGTATCTAGCTTGAGCCTGCGTCACGGTAATATTGGGAACTTTGCCATGCTGCATTAAGTTTTGAGTCTTGCTGTCAGACCACCAGGCCCGCACGCTTTCCAAGGCCAGGTAAGGACAAATAGCGATCGCCCCGTAACCTAGTAAACAAGCGAAGTGGTGAGTGCTCCAACATTGGGCGGTATCCACAACCAGCGAAGTTTGCATCCGCAGCCCGACGCTAATTAAATGGTGGTGAACCGCACCAACTGCCAGGAAGGGCGGAATATAAGTGAATTCTGCACTCAATCCACCCGAAGATACATTGCCTTCTTGCTTCAACAGTCGATCGCTCAAAATCAGAATTCTCGAACCCTCGCGCACCGAAGCAGCCGCCTCTTGACAAAGTTGCTCGACTGCTGTTTTCAAACCAGAAGGCCCGGCAGCTATTTTGTAAAGCGTTGACAATTCGGTTGCGGTGAAAGACTTTTGCTCTTTCAAGAAAGATAGTTCAGCGTCGTTGAGTACGGGGGAATCAATTTTTAACAGCTTGGCATTTTCCGGCACTGCTTGCAGTAAATTGCCCCGCAGACCCATATTCATCGTCAGCGACATCACCATCCCCTCGCGCAGGGGGTCGATCGGCGGATTTGTCACTTGAGCGAACCGCTGTTTGAAATAGTTGTACAGCAACTGAGGCTTTTCTGACAACACAGCTAAGGGAACGTCGTCGCCCATGCAGAAAGTCGGTTCTTTCCCAGAACTCGCCATCTCGACGATCACCATGTCCAAATCTTCCGCTGTGTAGCCAAAAGCAGTTTGGGTTGCTAACAGGGTTTGGGAGTCGAGGGTTGCTGTTTCGGCAAAAGGCTGCGGCTGCAAAATTTCGCGGTTTTGTTTCAGCCATTCGCCGTAGGGGTGCCGCTTAGCAATGCGCTGTTTGAGTTGCCAATTTTTGAGAATTTCCTTGGTTTGCAGGTCAACTGCAATCATTTGTCCGGGCCCCAAACGGCCTTTTTCGACAATATCTGCTTCGGGAATATCGACAACTCCGGCTTCGGAGGCCACAATTACCAAACCGTCTTTAGTAATGCAGTAGCGGGCCGGCCGCAAACCGTTGCGATCGAGCGTAGCACCTACTTGTTTGCCGTCGCTGAACACCAGCAGTGCGGGGCCGTCCCAAGGTTCTTGAATGCCGCTGTAATACTCGTAAAAATCGACAATTTCTGGATAGGGAGCCAAATCCGGCTGATTTTTGTAGGCTTCGGGCACCAAAATTGT
This sequence comes from Microcoleus sp. B9-D4, assembly GCF_036705105.1. NCBI lineage: Bacteria > Bacillati > Cyanobacteriota > Cyanophyceae > Oscillatoriales > Microcoleaceae > Microcoleus > Microcoleus sp. B9-D4. Next base: position 91,645 of record NZ_JAUBTS010000017.1, on the reverse strand, counting down.
CAGGGATTCTAGGGGGGTGCGGCCGGAGTGCACCAACAATTCCATCACGTTGTCCAAGTTTGCCGAATCGCTGCTTTCGGGATTGACAATTGGGTTGAACGTGTCGATATCAGCTTGACTCCAATTCGGGTGAGCTAAATTCGCTTGCCGCGCCTTCATCCAGGTAATATTGCCCAAGAGCGTGTTAATTTCCCCGTTGTGTCCCAGCAAGCGCATCGGCTGGGCTAAGTGCCACCGGGGCATGGTGTTGGTGCTGAAGCGCCGGTGATAGACGGCAAAGGAGCTTTTATAAGCGGGATTTTTCAGGTCTTGGTAAAATTCTGCCAGTACGGCCGATCGCACCATGCCTTTATAGACGATCGTGCGGCAGGAGAAAGAGCAAGTATAAAAGTCTTGGCGGGTGAAGTTGGGGCGATTGGACAGGGCGTGTCCGATCGTGCGGCGCGCCAGAAATAGATGTTTGTCGAGTTCGTCTCCGGCTAAGTGCGGTGAACTGACAATTACTTGTTCGATTTGAGGTTGATTTTCTAGCGCTTGCTCGCCCAAAACCGATGGTACAATGGGAACTTTGCGCCATCCCAAAACTTTCAGCCCGCGATCGGTCAAAACTTGCTCAACCACCTGCCGCGCTATAGTCGCTTGAAATTTATCTTGAGACAAAAACAGCATTCCCACGCCGCAGTTTTCTCGTGGGGGAGGCACAATTCCCTGTTCGGCGAACCAAGTATCGAGCAATTCCCAAGGAATCGCGGTCATTAAACCCGCACCGTCGCCGGAATCTGAGTCAGCGCTGCAACCGCCGCGATGTTCTAGACAAGTTAAAGCTGGGAGCGCTTTTTCAATAATCGAGTGCGTAGCTTCGCCGCTTTGGTTGGCAATAAACCCCACACCGCAGGCATCTCTTTCTTCCACTAACCAGCTTTGGCCGGCGAATGGAGTTCCTCGCTCAGTCTGATGCACGTTTCTGTTACTGTTTGGATCGATCGTGTTACCCATGTTGATTGAATGTTATTTCCGTGATTGTGTGGTGGATGCGTTTTTATAGCTCGGAGAGAGAAGGCTGCCGAGCGGTGGGAGCCTAGTAAACTTTAAAACAGCACATTGGAAGCTGATTGGATAAAAATTTACGTCGATGCTGCCTGTACTTAGCACTAAAACCCTGTTTGCAGATTTTAAATTATCTCGCTCGTATCGCTTCGGAGATGTCTCCTAGAATACCCTGCTGTTAAAAAGCAGTGATTCTTTGGGTAATCGCCGCCCTGCGACTAGATACATTGCAGGCGCTTCCCTACGGGATAGCTGCGCTTCACGAGTTTTTTGTGTGTTTTTTTCCTGAGTCCGCAAGGCTACCCTTGCGGACTCAGGTAGATAGTAACTTTAGCGTTATTTTGCTTGCTGCGCTGTTGAGTTGCTTTCGTCAGCGCCTGCAGACACAAAAGCCACCTGCCCGCTCAGTCGGTAGGTGCAATGTAGGAGCGCGGTTCACAACTCGTGAAACCTGTCTGATTGTGAAGTCAACTATCAAGCCGCGAACATCAAGTGTATCAAAAAATTGATAAAATTTCACCCATTAGAGTCAGAGCTTGCGCGCAACTCTTATAAGCGATCGTCCAGAACCCAGGCTAAGATGCCTAGCCGAAAAAGGTTGACAGTTGTCCATAACTCTAATTTATAATTTTTTACCCACAAAGTTTTGTCATCTCAAATCCGTTGGCATCGGAATTATTCATCTCTGTCTTCCCTTTCTCTGTATCCTCTGCGTCAAGAGCGGTTTAATCATTCCCATACAACCGGAATGGATATCACTCATCAATGCAGGCTATTTCAAGGATTTCTGACACATTAGGAGGAACTTGCTCAAAATGTTGGGTGCGATCGATCTCTCTAGGTAAAATTAAAAATGCTTGATTATTTAGCACTAATATTCACTTACCACCTGAGCCAATTCTTGAATATGATCAGGCTCGTTTTACGAGAGAATTTGTTTTTTTTGATTCCCAGCAGTTTACGGGATTGTCTGATTGTGAAGCTCGTCATTTACCAGGGATTTCTTTTCATTTTTATGCCAGTTTTATTGCCTTAAATTTAGCCAAAAATTAACTCTCTAGTTGTCATTCATCTGCTAAGTCCTTTGTGTTTTCAATCTGTTCTTATAAACTGCTGGAATTCAATAAACACTTACTTTCTACCTTTATTGACAAGTTAGATTAAGACCCGGATTTGATTTTAAATCATCCTAATCTTCCTTCAGTCTTGTCTTAGGGTACTCTGGCTGCTTAAAAACTGTCCGGAGTATTGTAAATTTAACTCTCTACTTTGTGCTAGCAATCCCTAACTTAGCTCCCTTAATTCTGCGTAATCGATCCATAACTTCCACCACATTTCCGTGATTGACGCTTTTATCCGCATTCAGCACAATTAATGAGTTCGGATTTGACCCCATTACCTGTCGCACTGTACTCTCAATCTGCTCTAAGTTGACTAACTTTTTATCAACCATTAATTTTCCCTGAGCATCAATGGTGACGGTAATTTTAGCAGGCGAGTCCTGAACTTGAGAAGTTGCTGCTTTCGGTAAATTTACGGGCAGACCTTCGGATTTGGATAAAGACAAAGAGGAAACAATGAAAAACGTCAATATGGCGAAGGTTACATCAATCAGTGGCACGATGTTGATCTGGGGAATACTCTCAGGTTCATCGGGTAGGCGCATAATTAGATTCTCTTGGTAGTTTTTCGTAGCGGTGACGGTACAATAGCTCTAGCTGGCCTCCGGCTTCCTGCATAAAAGCTATCTGCTGTAAGTAAAACCCACGAAACATATTGGCAAATACGAGCGTAAAGATTGCCACCACTAACCCCATTGCCGTAGAAACGAGGGCTTCGCTAATCCCCCCGGTAACGCCCGCGGCATTGGTGCCTGCAGCATCTCCCAGTTTGAGGGAGTCAAAGGTGGTAATTAAGCCCAAAACTGTTCCGAGCAACCCAAATAGCGGGGAGAGGGTGATAATGGTGTCAAATATTGTATTGAATCGCTTCAAAACGGGGATTTCTGCCTGAGCTGCACTCTCTAACACCAAACAAAATTCTTCGATGTTGGGCGAGTCTAATTCTAATGCTTCCAAAAAAATTCGGGCTAAGGGCAAATCAGCGTTTACTTGTAACTTTTTGATGGCGGAATCCGGGTTTTGACTGTAAAGTTTTAGCACTTCCCGGACGACCCGCCGCTGTCGCCGATTCACTTTAAACCAAAAGACAAGACGCTCTAAAATCAGTGCGACTGCTGCGATTGACGAGGCAAGCAGCGGCCAAGAAACAATGCCCCCAGCGCGAAAAATGTAAATGAAATTATCCATTAGTTTGTATTCTCGTTAGCTGTGTTGAATGATCGCAAGCTGCCTAATGGTGCAATTAGCCCGATCGTAGGTTGGTAGAGTTTCTGCGTCAAGTCGGCACAAGTGATTCAGGCTGCGAATTATTTCACTCAAGTGCGATCGCGATCGCGATCGCACCAACGCACTACCTGTATGTGACTATCTTCGTCTGTACCCAAAATGCTCCTAATGTGATCCCGATCGAGAGCGCGACAGATTGTTCTGCCAGTGCTTCTTTGCTAAATATTTGCGTTAGGACTTGACAATAATCTTCAATAATTTAAAAGATTCTCAACTAGGTTTCCACAAAATTCAGGGTTTGTCAAGTCATGATCCACCCGTTTAAATAACAATTAGCTATTAATCTACTAAACATAATTATATTTACTTATTTATAGATTTTGATGAAAAGCTTGAGAATGTGGAAATTTGTTGGTAGATTACGGGGTAGAGTATTGCAGTTAAGGCATTTTGGAACCTTACCCGGCCAGAATCAGAACATAGACAGCACCCATAAGAGCAAGGTAGACGCCCCCAAAAGCAATGCTGATTGGTAGCGTCTAGTCGCTATATCAAAATTAAATAATGAAAATAAATTGCAAGAGTCTTGAACAGGGTGACAGTCTTCTTATAGGATGGGTAAGTTCATCATTGATAGCAAGCTCAACCCGTAGTTGGTAGCTTGTTTCGGGTTATGTCGGGGAGTCGAGGATGTTGCCATCCATAAAGGAGAGTGAGAAGGCATGAGTTTTTCAAATATTTCGGCGACGCAAAGACAACAACAAGAAGAAGCTCTCAAAAAAGTTCTGGCGATCAGTCTGTTAGCCTCAACCTTACTGCACGGTGTCGCGCTGCCGTTGAGCCTCAACTTGGTCAAACCTGCTGAATTTTCACAGGATTCTATTGAAGTTGTTGTGCTTGATGAGCCCAAAGTAGAGGAAACCCAGCCAGAGCCGACTATTCCAGAAAAGGCATCTCCCCCGCCTGAGACGTTAAAACCAGAACCGCCACCAGAGCCAACTCCCGCAGAGGAGCAGCCGGTAGCGGTAACGCCCCCGCCGATTCCAGAGGAGTCACCCGTAGCGGTAACGCCCCCGCCGATTCCAGAGGAGCAGCCGGTAGTGGCAACGCCCCCGCCGATTCCAGAGGAGTCACCCGTAGCGGTAACGCCCCCGCCGATTCCAGAGGAGCAGCCGGTAGCGGTAACGCCCCCGCCGATTCCAGAGGAGCCAGCGGTAGCGGTAACGCCACCACCAACTCCTATCGAGCCTTCCCCCGCACCTCAACAGGATTTCAATTCCCCAGAAACTCCTAAAACCCCGATCGCCCAGGAACCCGAAACCCCCTCGCCCGATCCTCCAAAAATTGATAGTCCCAGCCCAACGGCAAGCCCGGAACCCCCTCCCAGCGAACCACCCGTTACCGCCTCCCGCCCCAAGGGTGCTGGAAGTTCCACAGACTTTACAAAAGATGCTGGAAATCCCAACTCCTCCGACAGCCCTGAAAACCAGCCGCCTGCTTCGGCGGGTAGCGGGGAACCTTCCTCAGAGCCATTAAATCCTTCTTCCGGCCCCATACAACGATCGCCCGCGGCTGGGTCGCCAGTCACAGCTACTAGGCCAGGAGGCAGTGGAAATTCTGGAAGTGCGATCGGGGATCTGACAAACCCCTCCTCCTCTGATAGCCCCGGAGCAAGTGCCTCGAACTCACCATCGGGTGCCAGCAAAAATGGCGACATACCTTCTGATGAGCCATTTGCGGCTGGTTCGGGGCGATCGCCCCGAACACCTGCGGCTGGCTCGCCAGTCACGGCCACCAGGCCAGGAGGCGGCGGCAATTCTGGAAATGGGAGCGGAGGTTTAGGAAACCTCGCCTCATCTGGTAGCCCAGGAGGTGGAGGCCCAGGAGGTGGAGGCCCAGGAGACGGAAGCCCCGGAGGAAGTGCGTCGAACTCATCACCCGGTGGAGGTGGAAATGGCGGCGGGGGTTCGTCAGGGCCATTTGGCAGCGGTTCGGGGCCAGTGCCAAAACCGACAAATCCAGGAAGAGGGGCGGGTCCTTCGCGCCCTCCCGGCGCGCCTCTGACCAATTGCATTAGTGGCTGCGGTAAACCTGAATATCCGATCGCAGCCAGAGAAGAAGGGCGCCAAGGCCAAGTGGAACTCATTTGTGACATTGACCCCAACGGTAAGACCTTCAACATCAAGATCGTGACTCCTAGCAAATACAACGACATGAATCGCGCAGCGATGAAACAAGTACAAGAAAGGAAATATGCCCCATCAGAGAGTGGCATTCAAGGAGAAAGAATAGTCATTATCTTCCGGCTCACTGACTAGGGATTTTTTTGAGAGTCTAGGAATTTGGCTGGGAATTCTCTAGCACCGTCCAAGGAATAGCAAAGTTAAAAATTGAATTTTTTTTGAATTATGAATTTGGGAATGTCGTCAGCAATATTAAGTAAACTTCAGGGAGTTGGACTCGCTCTATTACTTGGTTCCAACTTGGGAATTGCTTTGTTGTTCGCCAACCCTGACAGCGCAATGGCAGGAGTAATTACTTTACCGGATGGCGGACGTTGCGAGGGAGAATTGAGTGAGGGAAAACTCAGCGGCCCCGGCATCTGTCAATATGCCAACGGCGATCGCTACGAAGGCCAATTTCTCAATGGCCAACCTCACGGTCAAGGAATTTATACCTTTAAAGAAGAAGGTCGATACCAAGGAGAATTTGCCTTGGGTGAATTCAACGGTCAAGGTGTCCGGGAATTTGCTAACGGCAACCGCTACGAAGGTACTTTTAAAAACGGTGAGTTCGATGGTATAGGCACTTTTACCTCAACTAACGGCATTCGTTACGAAGGCTCTTTTACGAGTGGTTCTCCGAGTGGTCGAGGGGCTTTTACATTTAGTAATGGCACTCGTTGCGAAGGAGATATTAAAGAAGGAAAAGTTAACGGCAAAGGCGTCTGTCAATATGCTAATAAGAACCGCTACGAAGGAGAGTTGCTGAATAATGTGCCTCACGGACAGGGAATTTATACCTTTGCTGAAGGAGGCCGTTATGAAGGGCAATTTAGTGAAGGGCAGTTTCACGGTAAAGGGGTTCGCGAATATCCGAACGGCAACCGCTATGAAGGAGAGTTTGTGAAGGGCAACACTCAAGGTCAGGGGTTGTTTACTTTTAAAGAAGGGGGACGTTATCAAGGGTCGTTTGACAATGGAGAATTTAGTGGTGAAGGTGTCCGTGAGTTCGCCAATGGAAATAGCTATAAAGGCACTTTTGTCAAGGGTAAAATGAGCGGGAAAGGAGTTTACATTTTTGCTAATGGCGATCGCTGCGAAGGCGAATTTAGTGAGGGTCAGTTCAATGGCAAAGGTATCTGCATTTACGCCAATGGCGATCGCTATCAAGGTGAATTCCTCAACGGTCAGAAACACGGGCAAGGTTCTTATCTATATGCAGATGGAACGAAGGTAGAGGGAAATTGGCAACAGGGGCAGCTTCAAAAATAACCTTTTTGGTATAATTTTCTCCCTTGTTCTCCATAAAAGGGCTTTAAATCCTCGGCGTTTTGTTCGTGCAGCTTGTTAAAAAGGCTGCAATGTCTCAGTTTAACCCTAGCAAATTAATTTTCAGTGTTTCTACAACTAAAAAAACAAGGCCGGCGGATTGTCTCCTTATTAATGAGTTTTATCTTAGTTTTGCTCCTCAATAATTGGATTCAAGCCGCGCCTGAAACTGGTACTCAAATTTTTTGGGATACCTATGGAATTCCACACATTTACGGAGAGAATAGTAAAAGCCTTTTCTACGCTTTCGGGTGGGCGCAGATGCAAAGTCACGGTAATCTGATTTTGCGTCTTTACGGGCAAGCTCGCGGGCAAGCTGCGGAATTTTGGGGAGAAGATTATCTGGAATCCGATCGCTGGGTGCAAACTATGGGAATTCCTAATCGCGCCAATGCGTGGTATGAATCACAAAATCCCATTTTCCGCAACTATCTCGATGCTTTTGTTGGCGGAATGAATGCCTATGCAAAAGCACACCCAGACGCGCTCACCGCAGAATTAAAGGTAGCATTGCCCCTCAAACCGACAGATGTATTGGCACACGAGCAGCGCGTCATCAACTTTACTTTTGTAGTCGATCCAGAGCGCGTTGAAGATATCGCTGAAAATGATACCCCCAAAGGCTCTAACGGTTGGGCGATCGCTCCTTCCCGTTCTGAAAGCGGCAATGCCATGCTCTTGGCAAATCCTCACCTTCCTTGGTCGGATTTATATTTGTGGTACGAAGCACAACTGATTGCCCCAGAAATTAACGCTTACGGAGCGACTCTCGTCGGATTTCCTGTGTTAACGATCGCCTTTAATGACAACTTGGGATGGACTCATACTGTCAACACTCACGATGGCTGGGATGCCTACGAATTGCCCCTTGCTAACGATGGTTATCGCTTCGATGGCAAAATCCGAAGTTTTGACAGGGAAGAGAAGGTTTTAAAAGTCAAAGAAAAGAATGGGAATTTGCGATCGGAATCTCTAGTAGTGCGGCGTTCTGTTCACGGGCCGATTCTCACAGAAAAACAGGGCAAAGCGATCGCCCTGCGCGTTGTCGGACTCGATAAACCAGCAGCCCTTCAGCAGTGGTGGGATATGGCACGCTCAAAGAATTTTTCTGAATTTGAAGCCGCTTTAAAGCGCTTGGAAATTCCCATGTTTACCGTCATGTATGCCGATCGTCAGGGGCATATCATGCACTTGTTTAACGGTCAAGTCCCCATACGCAAAACAGGAGATTTTAAATACTGGTCAGGCACGATCGCAGGCAATACGTCAGAGACTTTGTGGAGCAAAAATCATCCCTATGCGGATTTGCCGCGCGTTGTCGATCCGCCCAGCGGTTGGTTGCAAAATACCAACGATCCCCCCTGGACGACGACGTTTCCCAGCCCGATCGCACCGGATAAATATCCCGCCTACATGGCACCGCGCGGCCCGATGGATTTGCGATCGCAGCGATCGGCAAAAATGCTGTTAGAAGATGAAAAAATCTCTTTCGCTGAATTGATGCAATACAAACATTCCACTCAGGTAGAACTCGCCGATCGCCTCCTCGATGATTTAATTCCCGTCGCACGGCAAGGCAGTGCTCAAGCGCGCCGCGCTGCGGAAGTTCTCGCCACTTGGGATCGGAAAGTCGATGCTGACAGTCGCGGTGCGGTGCTGTTTGTCTTTTGGAAACAAGCGATGGATGCCGATAAGTTATTCGCTAAACCTTGGAGCGAAGATGCCCCGCTAACGACGCCAGACGGGTTGGCAAATCCTGCGGAGGCGGTGCGGGTGCTGGAAGCGACAGCAACCAAAGTTGAGGTAACTTATGGCGCGTTAGATGTCGCATGGGGAGAAGTCTTCCGATTGCCTGGGGAGGCGAATCTGCCGGCAAATGGAGCTGACGGTGCTTTGGGTGTATTTCGCTCAGTATGGTTCGCTCCTGGGAAAGACAATCGCTTTCAAGCGGTTGCGGGCGATTCTTTTGTCGCTGCGATTGAGTTCTCGAATCCGGTGAAAGCGATGGCGCTAAACAGTTACGGCAACGCCTCTCAACCTGGTTCGCCCCACGCCGGCGATCAGTCGCAGCTCTTTGCTCGCAAGGAATTGCGCCCTGTATGGCGATCGCGATCGGAAATTGAAGCTCACCTGAGTTCGCGCCAGCAACTCTAGCAACCGCCTTGGCGGTTAAGACGTAGACTAGAAATAGTCCCGCTTTCTGCGATCGCACTTTTCATGCCCAAACCCTACAGCTACGACCTACGTCATGCCGTTATTCAAGCCATCAAGCTAGATGGCTTAAAAATTAGTGAAGCCAGTATCATATTCAACCTATTCCCCAGACCTTAACAAAATAGAGCAATGCTGGTCTTTGTTAAAAAGTCGCATCCGCAAACAACTAGATCAGTTTGATTGTTTACCAGATACAATAGAGAATGTCTTACGCTTTGCGTCCTAACCGCCAAGGCGGTTGCTATACTTTTTCAGCAAACCCCAATTAGCTCTAAATTTATCTGAGTATTTCTACTCATTGTATGATTGGGATGCTTCCTTTAAAATGAAAATCGCTGGTTTTTATTAGTCTATGTCTAGCCACAATACTTAAGGAAATCGAACAGATGGTGGATCAAGACAGTATTCTCATTGAAGTGAATCAGATTTGCAATTTAAATTGTGAATATTGTTTTTATCATGATCATGGTAGATATAAAGAACAAATGACACTTAGTATGTTTAATGAGGTACTAAAGAATGAACCAAAAAATATTTTTATAACTGGAGGAGAGCCTTTTTTAAATCCCAATATCATAGAAATGATCAAATTGGCGAAAAGTAAAAATATAAAATGTTCAATATTTACAAATGGCATTATTCTGTTAAAATTATTAGATTCGGTTGCTCCACAAGATATATTTGAAAATCTTGATAAAATTATTATTTCCTTCGATACTTTTGACAATGGCTATTCATTAAGAACGATAAATAGCAGTTCTATATTAAAAGCAATTGATAAAGTTTTAGAGTATAAAAGTTCATTGTTAGAAGTAAAAATATGTCTCAATAATTATAATATACAACTATTTAGAAAAACAGTTGAAACTTTGATTGAGAGAGGAGTAAATTCCTTATCAATAAATTTAGTTCATGATATTGATAGTAGTAGTAAAAAGTTTGATATAAAAAATACATCAGAAATCACAGAGGTATATAAAGTAATCCAATATTACTCCGCATATTTTAATCAGAATTATGTGAAAGCACATCAACAATATCTTAATAAGGAGATATCGAGTTTAATTAAGACCTGTAAAGCATGGGATGGATTTAACTTTGTTAATTGTTTAGGAAAGACTTATGGTTGTCCTGCGTCTATGCAAGAAACTAGAATAGACAAAACTAAATGTGTAAGCGAAAAATGTATAAACTTGTGGGAGATGTATTAAATTGAATATTATATTTGAAGGTATAGATGGAGTTGGCAAAACCACACTTATAAGTAAAGTGATTGAACAACTTACCAAAGATGGGTATTTGGCAAGTAATATTTCAGAGTTAGAAGATACTCCTTTAAGAACTTTATTAGATAATTTATTAAAAGAAGATATTTTTTTTAAAAGTAATAAAACTTTTAAAACAAGTATATATGAAACTTTCCTTTTATCAGCACATTTTTTTTATAAACAAGAGTTTTTTAGAAATGATTTAAACAAAATCAATTTCTATGATAGAGACATTTTTACTCTATTGTGCTATCAAGAGCAAATGATCAAACTAGAGTACGGAAAACAAGCAAATGCTTTTTTGGGTTATTTGAAAAGCTGTTTAATGTTTGATTTGAAAAATATAGATTTATTAGTATATGTTAGTGTTCCAGTATCTTTAAGCTTTGCTCGCATTGAAAAAAGAGATAACATCAGTTTGACCCAAAGCCAAAAAGATTTTTTAGTTGACACAAAAGAATGCTTTAAGGAACTTATCAAATCTGTATCTCAAGAAAGAGATATACCTGTTTTATTAATAGATGGCAGCAAAGACCTAAAGAGTAACATCCAAATAATTAGCGAGAAAATTAAATGCATAAATTAAACATTAAGGCAGATAGTATAAACGCCACAAAAGAAGATATAGACAATATAGCAGAAGCTTTAGCTGATTCAGATGTTACTGTTTTTAATAGCAAAATATTAAATAAGTTTGAATCTCTATTGTCTAATTTTTTATCAAAAGATGAAGTAGTAAAAAATATCACAATGCCAAATTGTACATCAGCAATATTTGTGGCATTGCAACTAATAGATTTACAGGAAAATGATGAAGTAATTGTTCCAAACTTAACTCATGCTTCAGCTATTTTGCCTGTTATACATATTCATGGCTGTAAAATTAAAGTTTGTGACTTTCAAGAAAATTCTTGCGATTTGAATTTAAATCATTTAAAATCCTTAATTACTTTAAGAACAAAAGTATTAATTGTATCTTATCTGCATGGGTTTCCTTTTAATTTAGAGAAAATTAAAGAAATTTGCGAAGAACATAATATTAAAATTATAGAAGACTCAGCCCAAGGTCTAGGAGTCAAAATAGGAAAAAAATTCGCAGGAACTATTGGTGACTATGGCTGCTTTAGCTTTGGTGCTAATAAATTACTAAGAACAGGTGAAGGAGGTGCTTTGGTTTATAAAAATGAAAAAGATTTTGATATTATTAATCAATATAGGCACGTTGGGGAAATTTGGAAAAAATCAGGTTTATCAACAGTTTCTAGTAACTTGACATACCGTGACATATTAGAACATGGTTTTGATTATATAAAAAAGGGATTTAATTTTAGATTTAATCCAATAAATATCGCATTGGGAATTAGATGTTTAGAAAATTTAAATACTATAATTCAGGATAGACAATATAAGTTAAGTTTGTACCAAGAAATATTAAGAGATGTACAAGGAATCAGGTTGATAAATGACTCTATCATTAAAACTGCTCCTATTTCAGCTTGGTTTTTAATAGATCCAGAATTGTACGAAATAAACAAACTCATAATTAAGGCTATTGAGTTAGGAATTCCAATAGGGAAATTTAAATATCCAACGGTTACAGAAACAAAAGGATTTAAAAAATATATTATCAATATTAATGATGAATTTATACACTCAAATTATGTTAAAAAAAATAGTATATTTCTTCCACTTTACGAAAATATAAAAATTGAAGATGTAAAAGCTATTGGAGAAAACATCAAAGAAATATTAGTCAATTTTGAACTAATTACTTTTAATGAAAAGCTATTAGATGAAAATATAAAGTATTTTAACGGTTTCTTTTTAAAATGATTGGGGGATATAGATGAAATTACTAAGTAAGGAAAAAATTGGCTTTAGTAATGAGAAGTTTCAAAAACTTAGCTGGGCTCAATTTGAAAAATTGTCTAATATCATTGTAAATGATATTTTTCTCAGTAACTTCCATTTAGAAAAGGTCTCTTTGTTAGGTATTGCGAGAGGCGCATTGCCCCTTTTGTCCTATGTTTCACATCATACAAAAATTAGAGATTTGTCAATTTGTCAATTAAAAATGACAAATAGTGATAAACCATTTGATTACGGAACATCATCCATACTACTTAAAGCCATAAGAAATGATTTTGATAAATTTATCATATTTGAAGATATCATTTTTAGAGGGCAGACAATAAAGCTTGTTCAAGATGAAATATACAAAGAAAATAAAGATATTCTAGCTATATATTCATTACTTGTAGATGAAGCTTATGAAAATAAATTTATTACAGCACAAGTTCGATCTGCTGCTATTGTTAAACAGAATCATTGGGTAAAATTTCCGTGGGAGACAGATGAATTATGAAATGGATAGCATTTTTTTCACAAACTGGGAATGAAATTATAAATATAACTCAAAGTATTAATATTTCACCCGATATAATTGTAACAAATAAACAAAATATAGAACCATTAGAAATCAATAAAATATTCGCAAATAAAATATATAAAATGCCCAATAATCCGAAAGAAGAAGATTATTTTAAATTATTTAAACGGATAGAAATTGACACAAAAGCTACCATAATTACATTACACGGTTTTTTAAGAATTATTCCTAATAGCATTTGTAACAATTATAATATTGTAAATTTACATCCAGGGTTAATTAACAAATATCCAGAATTAAAAGGTATCCATCCTCAAAAAAAAGCAACTTATTTGAAACATCCAATCATTGGATGTGTTATCCACAAAGTATCACCAATCGTTGATGGGGGTGAAATTTTGCTATCTGCTTCAGAAGAAAGTAAATACAATTTAACTGATAACTTGAAAGTTTTAAAAGATTTGTCGTTGAATTTATGGCTGAAGTATCTTACATCGGAAATATAGCAGAAGGAAGAAGGAAGAAGGAAGAAGTTAAAAAGGCGTTGCATAATTGCGGGATGATTTTGATTGTTTTGTGGGATGGGATCTCTTCGCCCGAAGGCGTGTATTTTCACAGCAGGCTGGACGGCTAACCCCACTCCCCACAAGAATCATCCTCAAATTGTGCAACGCCGTTAAAAAACCTCTCTCCTTTTACCTTTCCCGTTTTCCCTTTAGGCATCGCGCAGCAGTCGGCAAGCATAGCCACCGACTGCAACGAGCAATAAGCCCAGCGAGGAGATAGCGTATAACAAAGCCATGCCAGCACCGGCACCTGTCCCGATAATTCCGCCAAAAATAGCTGCTAAAAAGCCTCCCGGTTGCATGGCGGGTTCAAAGACGCGATCGGCAAGTGGGCCTGCGATCAATAAACCGATCGCTGATGCCAATTGCACGATAACTGCTCTGGTAGCAAAAACACGCCCCTGTACTTCTGGTGCAACTTTCGCCAGCCAAATCGCCTCGTTGGAACTGCCGAGGATCGGGAAATTGAAAGATGAACAAAATTGAGCGGGAATCCAGATAAAAAGCGCCTGGCCGAAAGCAAAGACTATTTTACTCAAGCCCGCGCCTGCCATGCCGAGCACAAAGCCCCGGATGCGGCGTTTGGGACCGCCCCAAATACTGATCAGCGATGCTCCTAAAACGCCACCGGCGCCGGCGGCGGAAAGGATAGTACCGAGGATTCTGGCATTGTTGCCGGTGCGTGCCAGAATCATCGGTGAGTAGAGGGCCGCGCCGATGTCGTGAGCGAACCAGAATAGCGAAACGGACACAAGCAAGGCAAGCAGGCTGGGACGCTGGACGATGTAGCGGAATCCGAAGCTGAGTTCTTGCCATAGGTGAAAGCGAGTCGGCTGGGGATTGGAGGCGATATTGCTCCGCAACGCTGGCGCGATCGCGGGCTGTGGTATTTTGACAGATACTAGGGCGGCGATCGCGATTGTAAAAGTTGCCAGGTCGATCGTAAAAATCCCGCTCAACCCAATCGCAGAATAGAGAATCCCCGCCAGCGTCGGAGCGATAATACTCGCGCCGTAATTTGCCAAAAAACTTAAACTGCTAGCGCGGCTGTAATGCTTTTCTGGCATCATTGTGGCGATGGCTGCTGAGTAAGCTAACTGCTGAATTTGGTCAAAAATTCCGTTAACCGCAGCCGCTACATATAAATGCCATAGTTGCAGGTTTTGGCTGATATAAAGTAATAGGATAGCGAGCGTTAACAAAGCTGAAACCGCATCACCGATCGCCATTAAAAATTTTCGATTCCAGCGATCGACGAGAATGCCAGCAACCGGAGCGAGCAAGATGCGCGGCAATTGAGTAAAAAACATCAACAAAGCCAAAGCCGTCGCTTGACTGGTGGACTCCCAAATCCAAATAGTCAGCGCAAACCCGGACATAGCGCTGCCAATCATCGAAGCAGTTTGTCCGAGCCAGAGTTGAATAAATTTTTGCATTAAAGAAGCGATTGATAGGATTTAAAATTCAGAGAATCGGGTTTTTTATGCCGGATAATTATATCAATTCCGGTTGCCTCGAAATAGTCAAAGCCAGTCAACACTCAATAATTTCCGAGGGATGGTGCAACCGAACTCTATCTAATTCATCTGCGTTAATCTGTGTTAATCTGCCTGTATCTGCGGTCAAAAAAAGAGAATTTCTCGAACCGCAGATGTGAATGGATTGACGCAGATTCACGCAGATTAAGAGAGGAGAGATAGGAATAATTCCGATGCTAACAGATTGGATATCACACCCGCATCAAACCGCACGCCGCTGTCATTAAAACCAAGGCCATTGCTGGCTAAGTGGCGATAATTTTTCATATAGCTGTCTCGCCTCCTTTCGGTAAAATTTCACCAAATGCCGCTGCCGCCACATCATTACACCCGTCATAAACAGTACAATCGCTGCTAATCCTGCGATCGCGTGTGCCAGCCGCAAGTAAATTCCGCCATAGCTGCCAATATGTAGCGGATAAAGCGAGTTGAGAATTCGATTTGCTACAGAAGCTGAATTTACACTGTCAGCCTGCAATATTTCGCCGCTGTATTGGTCGAGATAAATGGTGCTAATCCCGTTTGGGTGCGGGTCATTGGGAAATTTTTTCCGTACCTTAAAAGTTGCTTCAGGTGTCAAAGGCAGAGAAATAAAAGTGGTTTTAGCTTCCGTCCAAACGGTATTAACTTGGTGTAATATTTCGTCAAGTTTTTGCCTCGAACTGCTAGAGTGGGGATGAGAAGTCAATGCTGGCTGTGGCTTTTCATTCGTTAGCCAATACAGAGTCGATTCAACCGGCGCGTAAAAAATTATCGCTGTCCCTGTAGCGGAGATTAGTATGAGAAAAGCGACCGATACAATACCAAAAAAGTTATGTAAATCAAATACAGTCCGCTGCCAGTGAGCTTGCCAATTAATAGAAAATCCGCGAGCCAAATTGCGCCAACCAGTCCACAATACCAAACCCGTAAAAGTTAGCCCTAGCATTACTATACCGCAAATACCTACAACAAGATGACCGAATTCTCCTCCCGCTAATTCTGCGTGTAACGTAAAAACCAAACCTGTAAAAGTTTCTTTCCCAAGGCGCGCACCCTTAATTTCTCCACTGTAAGGATTGACATAAACGCTAACTACTTCCTCACTCTTTGACAGCATCGAAACTTGGCAAACTTCCTTCGCTGATCGCGGTAGCAAAATACTAATAGCTTGATTTTGCGGATAAGCTTTTTCGACAATTTGCAGGACATTTTCCAGCGGTATCCGTTCGGTTTGAGGAATTACTTGCAGGAGTTGGGGATTGAAGAACCGCTCGATTTCGGGGCCGAAAACCAGCAAGCTGCCCGTTAAAGCAATTACTGCTAGAAATATTCCTACCACCAACCCCAAATACAAGTGCAGTTTGAATGCGAGTTTGCGGAACTTCATCTCTAGATTTTTCTCAAAGCCGTTAACTGTTCTCATTCAAGTCCGTTAGTGGGCCCGCGAGTCCGCCAGGGGTTGAAACCCCTGTCTAATAGCTAAAGTCCTCTCAAGAGGACTAATGATACTAAATCCGGGTTACTCACCCCCTTTTTGAACTGGCGAGCTAATTTTTCCCCCTCTCCCCCTCTCTAGCAATAAAGGGGTTTTTAACCCGGATTTGGTATGAGTCCTTCAGTCCTCTTTTAGAGGACTTTAGCTTTGAGGCAGGGGTTTAAACCCCTGCCGGACTGTCGGTTTGACGTTAAATTGACACCAATGGGTTCTTGGAGTGTCCCTACGGGGGATATTGAATCTACCTCCTAAACCTGCAATCTGCTGTAATTACCAGTTAAGGCGGTAATTAACACTGAGAGTCAAACCTCTGCCTGCATAATTAGCGCTGTCCGATCCAAATCCAGCTAAGTATTGCGACAGCACAGGAAAATATTGATTATTCAATAAATTCTCGACTTTGACTTGTAGCAGCCCAGAGCCAATTTTAACCGCGCTGACGTAATCCACTGTGAGATAGCTGCTAATCGGGCCACCATCCGAGCCGTCTTTGAAGGCCTGATCGCGATTTCCAGAATATAAGAACTGTAACCGATTGTTCCATCCCGGCAAAGTTTCGTTTTGAACATAAGCTGTTAGCTTGAGGGGTGGAATTCGGCTGCTATCGATCGCGATGTAACGGTTGTCCTCCTCATATTCGCCTTGAATATAAGTAGCAGTCCCGCCGATCGACCATGCTCGTGCAGGTTGCCAATCCACAGTCCCTTCTAAGCCGTAAATGCGTTCTGGGGCGCGGATGAGTTCCAGGCGGCCTGTGTTGCCAACTGGTTGAAAACTGACTCCTAGATCGGAGGTATTGTAAAAAGCGGCAAGCGACATTTGCACGGATTGCCACCCTCCTCGAATGCCAATTTCGTAGTTGTTGACTTTTTGCGGTTGAGTTACTTCTAGCGAAGATTCAATTCCGACAAAATTGTCGGGGGGTTGGCGGAGGATGCGGGCGAAATCTGGGACTGAGAAACCTTGAGAAAAGTTGCCAAATACGTTGAAGTTTTCAGTAATTTTATAGACAGCCCCTGTATTAAATAGGGTCGCGTTAAAATTGCGATCGCCTCCTTCGATCTGGCGATCGTTAAAAGTGGTATAATCATTGACGTTTAACCCGACGCGTTCGTGACGTATCCCGCCACTTAGAATGACGATATCGTCAATATTCCATTCCAATTGACCGAAAAAGCCAAGGCTGTCATAAGTGTAAGGAGGAACGAAAGGACGCTCGGAGATTTTCCGGTAAACCCTGCCACCACTTGCGTCAAATCTCTCCGGATCGTACAAGTCGAAACGCTGTTTGCTATCTTCAGTAATATAGTCAGAACCCCAAGTTAATCGAAGATTTTCGGCACGGGATAAAGGAGTGGTAATCGCCAATCTACCTCCTATCTGTTCGCTCTCGGCTCGCGAACGAGTAACACCGACAAACGGCCCAAAGAACTCGGACGTGCGGTAATCTGAAGGAACACCTACATTGGAATTTGTTCGGTAGTAGATTTGGCTTTGAAGGCTGCTGCCAAAAAGGTTTTGGTTAGTGTAACTTAGGTTGAGCTGTGTACTTTTATTTCCCGGTGTTTCCCCGTCAATATCCAACTCCCCGGTTCGGATGGCGCGGGCTTTTTGCCGTCCTTCCTGGTCGTCAACACTAAAGTCTGGAATCACATTGGGATCTTGGGTTTCCCGATAGTGATTGACAGTTAGTTGCAGCCGCTGTTCGGTATCCAAATCTACCCCGACTTTGCCCATCACGTTGAAGAGGGTGCTGCTGTCTCCGCCGAGTTCAAAAAAGGGAATGCGATCGCCTTTGGCATCGTAAAAAGCTCCACTTCTAGAGAGCGAGACAGTGCCCGTCAGATCAACATTGCCCGATCGGCCAGAAATCGTCTGCTGAGCGTTAAAGCCTAAAGCATCTCTTGTGTTTGTTAAAGCGCTACTGACGCCCACTTCAGTAACAGCAGTTAGCCTTTCCTCAGTTGGGCGACGAGTAATAATATTAATCACGCCACCTGTAGCCTGAGCGCCGTAGATTGCTGTAGACCCCCGCACTACTTCAATGCGTTCGATCGCGCTGGGATCGATATTTCTAAATTCTCTGCCAAAAGATTGAATATTGGTCGTTTGTGGCACGCCGTCAATCAGAACGGAAACGTCGCGACCCCGCAAAGTTTGTCCATAAGTTGCAGTAGTTTGAGTCGGGGCCGCAAAACCGGGAACCTGATTTGCCAGAGCTTCCCCGACATTTCTCGATGTCCCTGTCTGCTGCTGAATTTCTTGTGAGTCTACCACCGTTATAGAGCGCGGCACGTTTGTCACTCTTTCTGCGGTTCGTGTTGCAGTGACGACGATTTCAATCGGGGATCTCCCCGCCTGTGGTGTCCCTGGTGGCTGCGCTGTAGGCGGCAAGGGTTCTCCGGGCGTTCCTGGTGGCTGCGCTGTAGGCGGCAAGGGTTCTCCGGGTGTCCCTGGTGGCTGCGCTGTCGGCGGCAAGGGTTCTCCGGGTGTCCCTGGTGGCTGCGCTGTCGGAGGCAAGGGTTCTCCGGGCGTCCCTGGCGGCTGTGCTGTCGGCGGCAAGGGTTCTGCGGGTATCTCTACCTGCTGCCCTGTCGGTGGCAAGGGTTCTGCGGGTGTCCCCGGCCGCTGTGTTGTAGGAGCCGGTGCAGACGGGCGAGCAGTCATCTCCGAGGTGGGTTTTAAGCTGAGAATCAGACCTGCAGCGTTAGGAATCACCTGTGCCACTGGTTGACCCCGATCGCCAATCACTTTGATTCGGATGCTGTTGTTATCTAAAGGAGTAACGGTGACAGAAGCAATTCCGACAGCAGGCTTGTCTTGACGAAACTCATTTCCCCCCGGTAGTCGCAGTTGAGCGGTGATGGCATCAATTTGTAAAGTTTCGCCAAAGGTGGTGGTGAAGACTTGCAGGGGTCTTCCATCTTCAGTGTCTAGGATGATTTCAATGCCTTCTGACGTGGGGTTAAGGCGAACGCCCGTCACCTGCGCGATGTTGGAAGCGCACGCCGGCCCAGCGACTACCGCCGACACGACTCCTGCCAGCCCAAGGCTATTTAATAATTTCTGCGATCTATTCATTACTCTTGAATCAACAATTAATGGAACTTCGGATATGTGGTTTGCGTTGCTTGCACAACATGATTTGTGGCAGCGTTGCTGCTCTTGTGTGCATCTTGAAACTGACCTGCGGAAGATCCGGCCCAGTTGTCGGGCGCAGTTCGATCCGATTCTCCCGTCGCTACTGGCATTTGTCTGGGAACACAGCAGGCGCGTGAGGGCGATCGCCTGAGTCAGGTGGCGCTCTGGATGATCGACCACGGGTAGCTCTTTCCTCGGTTAAAGGAAGTAGTTCCTGGGCGCTTATTGAGAAAGTGCCTTAATTAGATAACAGAGCACTTGCATCTGTCAAGAGTTAACTAATGAAAACTTATTGCATTTTAAGATAGGGGGTCTCACCCCTCTATCTAGTTGGACACCACTTGCATATTATGGTTCCTTGTCAGAGCTAGACAAACCATCACCTAAAATGCTATGGCAAGAGTTAGAAAAGATTGTCATATAGGCACTGATAGGAGTCAAGAAATTATCTCAACTACTCTTGACAATAAATATCATCTAGCCTACTATGCTAAAAGTCGATAGCCGTAAAGCCCCTGAAGCTGATATCGAAGCTGGCTCAGACTGAAACCGCCCCGGAGCCCTTGCCGAACAGCCCGATCGACAACAAAACGTGAAAACAAGCGCTAATACCCGAATTGAAGACTCAAACGCGCTGATGGGAGACTCGTAACGTCCGAAAGCTATTCACAGAAAGTTTATGTGAAAAGAATTTGGCGGCACTGGTTGGCGTACTGCAAACAAGATTTATTAGGTAAAAAGAATCGATGAGTCACGCAAGCATTAAGGGAAACCAACTCACCGAAAGTTGTACGAATTTAGTAGAACTCCTACAAAACAGAGCACTACACCAACCAGAGCAGAAATATACATTTCTGTTAGACGGAAAAACTGAAACCGCCAGTTTGACTTATCGAGAGTTAGATGCGATCGCCCGATCGCACGCGGTGCGACTTCAGACATTGGGAGTCACTGGCGAACGAGCCTTACTGCTTTTCCCGCCAGGATTGGACTATCTCGCCGCCTTTTTTGGATGCTTGTACGCCAAAGTGATCGCGGTTCCCCTCTATCCACCGAAGCTGAAACGGAATTTAGCGAAAATTAGCGCGATCGCCAAAGACGCAGGAGCAACAGTTGCGATCGCACCCGCGCGACACCTGGAAAATTTAGAGCAGCTATGCGAGCAAGCGCCGGAACTCAAAGCGATGCGCTGGCTGACAGCAGAGGCGCTTGCCGATGACGGCGAAAAGTGGCAGCAGCCATCCATCCATCCCGACTCCGTGGCTTATCTTCAGTACACTTCTGGCTCAACCTCCACCCCCAAAGGCGTCATGGTGAGCCACGCCAACGTTTTGTACAACATCGAATACATTCACCGAGGCTTTGATCACGATGCCGAAAGCGTTGCCGTAACGTGGCTCCCACCCTTTCACGACATGGGGTTAATTGACGGATTGCTCAAACCTTTGTATCTGGGAATTCCCTCTTACTTCATGCCGCCAGCGGCGTTTATTCAGAACCCGATGTGCTGGTTGGAAGCGATTTCGCGCTACAAAGCTACCCACAGCGGCGGGCCAAATTTTGCTTACGACTTGTGTGCTAGCAAAATCAGCAAAATCTTGCTAGCACAATTTGAGGATGATTATTGTGGGGTAGGCGTCGGGCCTGCTGTGAAAATACACGGGACGGGCGGGACGCCCATCCCACAAAACAATCAAAATCATCCCGCTATTATGCAGCGCGAAATTTTGGGCGATGACCAAAAAAGGCTCGACTTGAGTAGTTGGCGCGTGGCTTATAACGGCGCAGAACCAATCCACAAAGAAACCCTAGAGCGATTTACCAAAGCTTTTGAGCCCTGCGGTTTTCAGGCGGATGCCTTTTGTCCTGCTTACGGAATGGCAGAAACTACGCTAAAAATTGCCACGGTTCGCAGCGGGGCAACACCGACTTTCTTACCTGTTGACGCTGGGGCGCTAGAAAATAATCACATTGTAGAAGTTGTCGAAGGCGATGGTGGCGCGAGAACTTTAGTCGGCTGCGGTTTCCCTGAATTTGGCACTAAAGTTGCGATCGTCAATCCCGAAACTCTGACACAATGCCAGCCGCAAGAAGTCGGAGAAATTTGGGTAGCTGGCGAAACAGTGGCGCGAGGCTATTGGAATCGCCCAGAAGAAACAGAAAAAACCTTTCAAGCATATCTTTCAGATACGAATGAAGGGCCATTTTTGCGAACAGGAGATTTAGGCTTTTTACGCGATCGAGAACTGTTTATTACAGGGCGACTCAAAGATTTGATTATCATCCGAGGTCGCAATCTTTACCCCCAAGATATAGAAAGAACAGCAGAGCGCAGCCATCCCAGTTTGCGGCCAGGGGCGATCGCCGCATTCTCGGTGGAAGTCGCAGGCGAAGAACAGCTCGTTATCGTGCCAGAATTACAATCTCGCAAAGCGCCGGATCATGCCGAGGAAATTATCAGCGCCATCCGCTCTAGCATTGCTCAAGAATATGAAGTGCAAGTTTATGGAGTAGTGCTGATTAAGCCGGGAAGCATTCCGAAAACGACTAGCGGTAAAATTCAACGTCGCGCCGCCTATGCTGACTTTCTAGCTGACAATTTGGAAGTGGTCGCCAGTAGCGTTTTAGAGTTAGCTGATTCGGTTGAAATAGACAATCAGCTCACGCGAGAGATTCTGCTGAAAGCCGAGTTAGAAGAACGGCAGCCGCTGCTTGAGGCTTACCTTTGGCAGCAGGTAAACCGCCGGGGAATGAATTCCCCGGCTAATAGCCAAAGTCGGCTAAAGCCGACTGAAATCGATCGACCACTCAGTAGCTTTGGACTAGATTCTTTAAGAATTTTTGAGTTAAAAAATCAAATAGAGAGCGCCTTGGGCGTTACTGTATCGGTTGCCGATTTGTTTGAAGATAGGAGCATTGCTCGACTGGCAGTGCAAATTCTAGAGCAACTGACAGGAAATACCAAAGCAGTCGCCCCAAGGCCAGTTTCTCGCCTACAAAACATCCCCCTGTCTTTTGCCCAAGAGCGCTTGTGGTTCTTTGACCAATTGGAACCCGGAAACCCATTCTATAACCTCTGCGGTGCAATTCGGATTACAGGACAACTCAATGCAGAAACACTCAGGCAAAGTATTGAGAAAATTATCGAGCGGCACGAGATTTTAAGAACTGCGTTTGCTGGTGGGGATAAAGAACAGATACAAGTTATTTTCGATGCGAAAACTTTCCCACTACAGCTGATAGATTTGAGCCATCTCCCCCCTGCAGAACGCGAGAAAGAAGCGCAAAAACTGTCTGCGGAAGAAGCCGAGTTTCCCTTTAATTTAACTCAAGCAAATCTGCTCCGTGCCAAACTTCTACGTTTATCTGAAACAGAACATACCCTGCTTTTATCCGCCCACCATATCATTTTCGATGGTTGGTCTCTGGGCGTGTTTTTACGGGAACTAGCGGCATTTTATGAAGGATTTTATAATAAGAATTTAGCCGCGCTTCCACCGCTGCCAATTCAGTATGCAGACTTTGCAACTTGGCAGCGCCAACAAATGCAGGGAGAAATATTAGAAACTCAACTTACTTACTGGAAGCAGCAGTTAAGTGGCAGCGCAGCGGTCCTAAATTTACCAACAGACTTTTCTCGTCCCGCTGTTCAAAGTTACAAGGGAGGTCGGCAATTATTTGAATTGCCAGAGCGCTTAACCGAGGCAATTAGGCAATTGAGTCGCCGCGAAAAAACCACTGTATTTATGACATTGCTGGCAGCCTTCAATACACTGCTTTACGGCTACACGGGGCAAGAAGATATCCTCGTCGGTTCACCAATTGCCAGCCGCAACAGCAGCCAAACCGAATCATTAATTGGATTTTTCGTCAATACTTTAGTCCTGCGATCTGACTTAACCGGAAATCCTACTTTTCGAGAGTTGCTGAATCGAGTGCGAGAGGTTGCATTAGGTGCTTACGCGCATCAAGATGTACCGTTTGAGAAGTTGGTAGAAGAATTGCAGCCGAACCGAGATTTAAGTCACTCGCCTTTATTTCAGGTGATGTTTGCCTTTCAAAGTGCCTCCGAATTCGCCTTAGAATTGCCAGGTTTAAGCCTGAACTGCCAACAGATTCACAGCGGGACAGCAAATTTCGATTTAACCCTGGAATTAAAAGCCACAGCAACAGGTATTAGAGGCTGGTTTGAGTACAGCCTAGACTTATTTGAATCGGCTACAATTGCGCGAATGGCGAGGCACTTTCAGAACTTATTAGAAGGCATCGTTGCGAATCCCTCCGCACGACTGTCAGATTTGCCCATGCTTGCAGAAGCAGAACGCCAGCAACTTCTATTTGAGTGGAATAATACTGGGGTAAATTACTTCCAAAATGAGTGCGTTCACCGTTTGTTTGAAGCGCAGGCTGCGAAAACACCAGATGCGGTTGCGGTGCGATTTGAATGCCAAAGTTTGACTTATCGAGAACTGAACGATCGCGCGAATCAACTTGCCCATTACTTGCACTCTTTCGGCGTAAAACCCGATGCGATTGTCGGCGTTTATATTGAGCGATCGCTCGATGCGATCGTCGGAATTTTAGGCATATTAAAAGCAGGCGGTGCTTATTTGCCCCTCGATCCAATCTATGCTAAAGAACGCCTCGCTTTCATGTTAGAAGACGCTGGAGTTAAGGTACTGCTAACGCAAGCAGAATTAAAAGCAGAAACGCCAGCCCAAAATAATATTTCTGTGATTTGCTTGGATGCAGAATGGCAGACGATCGCTCAACAAAATAAGTCAAATCCTGAGAGCGCCGTTGGGCCAGAAAACCTAGCTTATATCATATATACATCCGGGTCAACCGGCAAGCCAAAGGGAGTGATGGTGCAGCATCAATCTTTGGCGAATTATACGCAGGCTGCAAGTGTCGAATATGGCATCGAACCAGGCGATCGCATTCTCCAATTTGCTTCCCTCAGCTTCGACGCCAGCGCCGAAGAAATCTATCCCTGTTTAACGCGAGGCGCAACATTGGTACTGCGCGGAAATTCCATGTTAGACAGCATTTCTTCCTTCCTGCAAAAATGCCGGGAGTGGGAAATAACTGTATTGGATTTGCCCACAGCTTACTGGCGCGAATTAACTGCCAGACTCAGCGCCGAAAAAGCAGAATTTCCCCCCTCAGTGCGCTTGACAATTATTGGCGGAGAAACCGCACTTTCAGCATCCCTGAATCAGTGGCAAAAGTGCGTTTCAGAAAAAGTACGACTTGTCAATACTTACGGCCCCACAGAAACAACAATTGTCGCCACGTGGTGCAACTCTCTCCCCTCTGCGCCCTCTGCGCCCTCTGCGGTTAAAAACTCCCCAAAAACCTTGCCGATCGGACGCCCAATTCCCAATACCCGCACCTATGTACTCGATGCTAACTTGCAACCCGTTCCCATCGGAATTCCCGGCGAACTATATATCGGAGGTGCGGGCGTTTCCAGAGGATATATCAACCGTTCGGATCTGAATCGAGAAAAATTTATTCCCGATATTTTTAGCAACGTGCAAGGCGATCGCCTTTACAAAACAGGCGATTTAGTCCGCTATCTCCCCGACGGCAATTTAGAATTTCTCGATCGCACGGATCGCCAAGTGAAAATTCGCGGTTTTCGCATTGAGTTAGGAGAAATCGAATCCGCACTCAGCCAACATCCAGACGTGCAAGAAGCAGTCATTCTCGCGCGCGAGGAAGATTCAGGCGGAAAGCGCTTAATCGCCTACCTCGTTTTAAACTCAGCAGTCAGCATAGGGAACTCTGCACTGATTAAAAATCTGCGTTCTTTTCTCCGGAACCAACTGCCAGATTATATGGTGCCTGCCAGTTTCATGTTTTTAGAATCGATGCCATTAACGCCAAACGGCAAGGTAGATTTTAAGGCACTTCCCGCGCCGGAAACCAACAGTTTAGAGGCAGATTTTATCGCTCCTGAGACTTTAGAAGAACAAGTATTAACTGATATTTGGGCTGAGGTTCTCGGCTTAAAACAAGTGGGAATTAATGACAATTTCTTTGAGTTGGGAGGTCACTCTTTGCTGGCAACTCAACTGATTGCCAAGGTGCGCGATCGCTTTCAAGTCGAGCTATCGCTGCGCTGTCTGTTTCAATCCCCCACAGTCGCTAGTCTAGCAGCGACGATCGCGGAAACTAAAAGCGAGCCAGATCAACAACCTATTAAATTACTGCCGACAATCGCCCCCGATCCTCAAAATCGCTACCAACCATTTCCGCTCAACGAAATGCAGCAGGCGTACTGGATCGGCAGAAATAGCTTCTTTGAAATGGGCAATGTTGCCATTCACGGCTATGTAGAAATTGAGAGCGACGAGTTAGATTTAGAGCGATTTAGCCTCGCGTGGCAGCGAGTTGTAGATCGTCACGATATGCTGCGGGCGATCGTACTTCCGAACGGACAGCAGCAAATTCTGGAAAACGTGCCCGCTTATAAAATTGAGGTTTTGGATTTGCGATCGCTCGATCCAGAGGTTGCCGGCGAAAAACTCGAAGCAATCCGCGATCGCCTTTCTCACCAAGTGCTGCCGCTCGATCGCTGGCCGCTGTTTGAGATTTGCGCTTCGCAAATAAGTGATCGCCGCATCCGGCTCCACATAAGCATTGACGCCTTGTGCATAGACGGCTGGAGCTTTCAAATTTTGTTTGGCGATTTGGTAAAGTTTTACCGCAATCCCAATACTGCGATTCCCTACGGGATAGCTCCGCTTCACGCGCCCTTGCAACTGTCTTTCCGCGACTGCGTGTTAGCCGCGATCGCCTTAGAAAACTCCCCACTCTTTCAGCAATCCTTAGATTACTGGCGAACTCGCCTCAAAACCCTGCCACCAGCGCCGGAATTGCCCCTCGCCAAACAGCCGAATTCCTTAACGCAGCCGCGATTTAAACGCTGGAGCGATCGCTTAGATTTCTCAACTTGGCAGCGCCTCAAAACGCGCACAGCTCGCGCCAGCCTCACTCCTACGGGTTTATTGCTCGCCGCCTATGCGGAGGTTCTGTCTCTGTGGAGCAAAACGCCTCGGTTTACCCTCAACGTGCCGCGCTTCAATCGCCTTCCCCTGCATCCTCAAGTTGAGGAAATTATCGGAGAATTTGCCTCGTTTACTTTGCTAGAAATAGATAACTCCAAGCGAGAGAGTTTTGAAGTACGAGCCAAGCGATTGCAAGAACAGCTTTGGCAAGATTTAGATCACCAATATGTCAGCGGGGTGCGCGTTTTGCGAGAACTCGCTCAAGCGCAAGGTACAACCGCAGCGCTAATGCCAGTCGTGTTTACGATCGATCCGCAAAACGCGCCTGGGGAAGATTCCTCTATCTTTTCTCTCATTCAAGAATTGGGAGAATTGGTGCACATTATTGGTCAAACTCCGCAAGTTTGGATAGACGCGCAATTTACCGAAACCGCCCAAGGGCTGTCTTTTAGCTGGGATGCGGTGGAAGAACTCTTCCCGCAAGGACTGATCGATGAGATGTTTGATGCCTACTGTCGCCTATTGCAACGCCTCGCCAATGAAGAGGAAACTTGGCAGAAAACGGTGCAGTTTCAGCAAGCCTTTACTAACAGCATTGAGGCACCCATTCCCGATGGATTGCTGCACGAATTGTTTGCTGAGAAAGTCGCCTTGCGATCGCACGAACCAGCCATCATTACGCGCGATCGTACCCTCACCTACGAGGAACTCTATCGGCGATCGAATCAAGTCGGTCATTGCTTGCGAAAGCTGGGAGCTCGCCCTAACCAGTTGGTTGCCGTCGTCATGGAGAAAGGGTGGGAGCAAATCGTCGCTGTGCTGGGCATTCTAGCCTCTGGAGCCGCTTATTTGCCCGTAGATGCGGCGCTGCCAAAAGAACGGCTGTGGTATTTGCTGGAAAATGGCGAAGTTGAGATTGTTTTGACGCAATCTCAGTTAAATCAACGCTTGGAATGGCCGGAAAATGTGCGGCGAATTTGTCTTGATACTGAGGAATTAGCAACAGAAAGCGGCGAAGCTTTGGAATCAGTGCAGGAAGCGGAAGATTTAGCTTATGTGATTTATACTTCCGGCTCAACTGGCTTGCCGAAAGGCGTGGCGATCGCCCACCGAGGTGCAGTCAATGCGATCGCTCAGACCAACCAAGTGTTTAATGTGGCCGAGTGCGATCGCGCGATCGCAGTCACCGCACTGCACCACGATATGTCCGTTTACGATATCTTCGGCATCCTAGCAGCCGGAGGAGCGATCGTCATTCCCGATGCCGCACAACGGCTAGACCCCGCTCACTGGACTCAATTGATGGTAAAAGAGCGCGTCACCATTTGGAACTCGGTTCCCCCGATGATGGAAATGCTGCTCGATTACGCTGGCGGACGTTCTGAGGTGTTGCCAGAGTGCTTGCGCTGGGCGTTTCTCGGTGGAGACTGGATTCCAGTAACACTGCCCCAGAGGTTAAGGGCGATCGGCAAAGGATGCCGCGTTGTCAGCGTCGGCGGGCCAACCGAAACTACCCTTTGGAACATCTGGTATCCGGTAGAAACTGTTGACCCTTCTTGGAAAAGCATTCCCTACGGATCGCCGATCGCCAATACACGTTATTACATTTTGAATGAAAGGCTAGAAGACTGTCCCGTCTGGGTTGCCGGCGAGATGTGCTGTGCCGGAGTTGGACTGACAAAAGGATACTGGCGGAATGAAGAAAAAACTCGCGCCAGTTGCCTCACGCACCCCGTCACGGGCGATCGTTTGTACCGAACGGGAGATTTAGGGCGCTTCCTCCCTGACGGCAATATCGAATTTTTAGGGCGAGAAGATTTCCGCCTTAAAATTCGAGGATTCCGCATCGAAGCCGGAGAAATTGAAGCTGCTTTGAACGAGCACCCAGCAGTCAAAGCATCCATTGTCACCGCATTCGGAGAAAATCACAGTCAAAAGCGCTTAGTAGCATATATCGTTCCACAACAAAACGCTGCCCCGGCGGTTGAAGAATTGCGACAATTTCTGAGTGAAAAGCTGCCCGATTATATGGTGCCTTCTGCATTTATAATTCTGGACGCGCTGCCGCTGTCGGCGAACGGCAAAGTTAACCGCAAGGCTCTGCCTGAACCGGATGCGGCGATTCAAAAAGCAAAGATTTTTGTGGCACCACGCACCCCTATTGAGGCAATGTTAGCGAGAATTTGCTGTGAGGTTCTCGGCATCGAACAGTTAAGCATTGCCGATAACTTTTTTGAACTCGGAGGAAATTCGCTGCTGGCAATTCAATTAGCAGCAAAAATACGAGAATCTTGTCAGATAGAATTGCCTTTGTGCGATATTTTTGCAGGACGATCGCTCGCCGTACTTGCAGAAAATATTAATGATGCCAAAAACAAAAATGTGGCCGTTGAAGAACCCGCGATCGCGCCTGTTTCGCGATCGGCATACCGGAGGTCGCTATCCTCTTTGCAATAAGTGATGAGTCGCGGGCGATCGGCCGATCTCCCATAAGTAATCCCCAATTATCGGCTGCAATCCTCTATTCCCAATTGCCAATTCCCAATTATCAGTTACCAATCCCATGACCGAGAATTTCTTGATGGTACAAGCCCCCTGATTTATCCGTGGAATCAATCCAAAATCTCAAATCTAAAATCCTCAAGAAAGAGACTCGATCCGTGGGGTCAATCCAAAATCTAAAATCTAAAATCTAAAATCCCATGACGGTGCATTTTTCCGAAAAACCTCCAACAGATACTCGCGACTCGGCGAATGCTTCCGAAGAAGAAGTATTTGCATTTCCCACCTCTTTTGCCCAGCAAAGACTGTGGTTTATTGACCAATTTGAACCGGAAAACCCTTTTTACAACCTTCCGGCGGCTGTGTTACTAAAAGGCAGGCTAAATGTAGTAGTGCTAGAGCTAAGTTTCAAGGAAATTGTGCGCCGTCACGAAGCTTTGCGGACGACATTTGCCACTGTAGACGGTCAACCCGTGCAGGTGGTTGGTGAGAATTTTAATTTCGGGCTGCAAGTTTTAGACCTGCAACAATTGGCGGAAACTGAGCGAGAAGAAAAAGTAAAACAACTGGCTGCAGAAGAAGCTAGCAAACCTTTTGACCTAACCAAAGGGCCGCTGTTGCGAGCTAGTTTGCTACAGTTAGATGCTGAGGAATATGTCTTGCTGCTGACGCTACACCACATTATTTTTGATGGCTGGTCAATCGGAGTCTTTCTGCAAGAATTAGCAGCACTTTACGAAGCGTTTTTGATTGGCAAACCATCCCCACTTCCCGAACTTTCTATACAGTACGCCGATTTTGCTATTTGGCAGCGGGAATGGCTTGCGGGCGATTCCCTGCGGGATAGCTGCGCTTCACGCTTGCAAACTCAACTTAACTACTGGAAAAAGCAGCTTAGTGGCCTTCCCCCCTTGCTGGAATTGCCAGCCGATCGCCCCCGTCCTCCGGTGCAAACCTATCGGGGCGCGAAAGAATCATTCCTCATCCCGAAAACGCTAACGGCAGCCCTCAAAAAGCTCAGCCGCCAGGAAAATGCCACCCTGTTTATGACGCAGCTAGCAGCCTTTAAAACGCTGCTCTACCGCTATACAGGACAGGCAGATATCCCCGTTGGCTCTCCCATTGCCAACCGCAACAGAGCGGAAATTCAAAGGCTAATCGGGTTTTTTGTCAATACTTTGGTATTGCGAACTGATTTGTCAGGCGATCGCACTTTTCGGCAGTTGCTCGATCGCATTCGGGAGGTGAGTTTAGAAGCTTACGCTCACCAGGATTTGCCGTTTGAGAAACTGGTTGAAGAGTTGCAACCAGAGCGAAATTTGAGCTACAATCCACTGTTCCAAGTTGCTTTTGTTTTGCAAACTGCACCTGTTGCAGCGGAATCAATCGCCGGACTCAATCTCACTCTTTTAGATGTTGAGAATCAGACAGCAAAAGTTGACTTAACGCTGTATTTAGAAGAAAAGCAGGAAGAAATTAGCGGTCAGTTTGAATACAGCACAGATTTATTTGATGCAGCCACAATCAATCGGATGGCGGAGCATTTTATAGTTTTACTGGAGGGAATAACAGCCAATCCAGATAGCCAGATTGAAGAGCTACCGTTGCTGGGGGAAAAAGAGCGGCATCAGTTATTAGTAGAGTGGAATGACACCCGCGCCGATTATTCGAGCGATCGCTGCATTCATCAATTATTTGAAGCGCAGGTCGCTCGAACTCCCGATGCCATTGCAGTCGTATTTGAAGACCAAAAACTCACCTACCGCGAACTGAATGAACGAGCGAACCAACTCGCGCATTACCTGCAAAAACTAGGTGTAAAACCAGAAGTTTTGGTGGGAATTTGTGTCGAGCGATCGCTCGATACGATCGTCGGCATTCTCGGAACTTTAAAAGCCGGGGGCGCTTACGTTCCGCTAGATCCTGCCAACCCTCGCGATCGCCTTGCTTTTATACTCGAAGACGCGCAGGTAAATGTACTGCTGACTGAGGAAAAGTTGTTGCAAACCCTTCCCAAATGCAGCGCCAAAATCGTTGGCATCGATGCGGATAAAAGTGCTTTGTCCCAACACAGCAAAGAAAATCCCGCCAGCGGCACCACTGCCGAAAATCTCGCCTATATCATCTACACTTCTGGCTCAACTGGCATCCCCAAAGGCGTTTTAGTTCCTCACTCCAACGTCGTCCGCCTGTTTGCTGCTACCCAGTCGTGGTACAACTTCAACGACCAAGATGTGTGGACGCTGTTTCACTCCTATGCTTTTGACTTCTCAGTCTGGGAAATTTGGGGCGCTTTACTCTACGGCGGGCGACTCGCGATCGTGCCTTATTCAGTCAGCCGATCGCCCCAAGATTTTTACAGCTTGCTATGCAAAGAACGAGTCACAGTTCTCAACCAGACTCCTTCTGCATTTTACCAGTTGATAAAGACAGAAGAATCTGCCGGAATTGGCGAAGATTTAAGCCTGCGCTTAGTAATTTTTGGCGGGGAAGCTTTAGACTTGCAAAGCTTAAAACCTTGGTTCGATCGGCACGGCGATCGGCACCCCCAACTTGTCAATATGTATGGCATTACAGAAACAACTGTCCACGTCACGTATCGACCGCTGACTGCCGCTGATTTAAGTAAAAATGCCAGCCTTATTGGCCGTTCAATTCCTGACTTGCAAGTTTACCTGCTCGATCGCAACTCCCAACCCGTTCCGATCGGCATCCCCGGAGAAATTTACGTTGGCGGTGCTGGCGTCGCGCGGGGCTATCTCAATCAGCCAGAATTAACGGCCGATCGGTTTATTCCCAACCCTTTTAATGACAGTTTGAAAGCGCGGCTGTACAAATCTGGAGACTTAGCTCGCTATCTGCCAAATGGCGATATTCAATACTTGGGACGAATTGACCACCAAGTAAAAGTGCGCGGTTTTCGCATCGAATTAGGAGAAATTGAAGCAGCGCTAGGACAGCATCCAGATGTCGCCCAGGCTGTGGTTGTAGTGCGAGAAGATGTACCGGGCGATAAGCGCTTGGTAGCTTATATCATTGCTAACTCAGCAGCACAAAATAAGCATTCAATACTGATTCACGAACTGCGCTGCTTTCTGAAAGAAAAATTGCCGGAATATATGGTGCCTGCTGTGTTCGTGACGCTGGAGGCGCTGCCTTTAACAAACAACGGCAAAGTCGATCGCCAAGCACTTCCCGCACCGGATCGCGATCGGCCAGAACTCGAAGAGGCATTCGCCGCCCCAAGCACAGCTATTGAGAAAATCCTGGCCGAAATTTGGGCGCAAGTATTGGGGTTAGAACAAGTGGGAATTGACGACAATTTCTTTGAATTGGGCGGCGATTCTATCCTCAGCATTCAAGTCATTTCTAAAGCCAATCAAGCGGGGTTGCGACTTACACCAAAACAACTGTTTCAGCACCAAACTATTGCACAGTTAGCCACCGTCGCCGATACAGATCAGACCCAAAAATCGGAACAGGGATTAATCATTGGCGACGTTCCTCTGACGCCGATTCAGCACTGGTTTTTCGAGCAAAATCTCTCCGATTTACACCACTGGAATCAGGCGGTGCTTTTAGAGTTGCGGCAACCTCTCGAACCTGCATTAATTGAGTCAGTTTTGCAGGAATTGCTGAAGCACCACGACGCGCTGCGCCTGCGTTTTGCGCCAGGAGAATCTGGCTGGCAGCAGGATCTCGCCAATCCCGACGAGATTGCTCCGTTTACCTGCATTGATTTGTCGTCGCTACCTCCAGAGGAACGAGAAGCCGCTTTCCAAACCGCCGCCACTCAGTTGCAAGCCAGTTTGAATTTGTCAGAGGGGCCATTACTTCGCGCTGCCCTATTTGACTTGGGCAAACATCAGC
The DNA here is from genome assembly GCF_036705105.1 of Microcoleus sp. B9-D4. Lineage (NCBI taxonomy): Bacteria > Bacillati > Cyanobacteriota > Cyanophyceae > Oscillatoriales > Microcoleaceae > Microcoleus > Microcoleus sp. B9-D4. The sequence goes on along the minus strand of NZ_JAUBTS010000017.1, from coordinate 58,718 downwards.
CAAATCGCTTGTTATTTGCCATTCATCACTTAGCGGTTGATGGGGTTTCGTGGCGAATTTTAATTGAGGATTTCCAGACAGCTTATGAGCAAATTAGCCGCGACGAAACAGTCGCGCTACCGCCCAAAACAACCTCATTTAAGCAGTGGGCAGAACGTTTGCATGACTGGGCGCGATCGCCCGAATTGCAAGCAGAGTTCGATTACTGGCTCGCCCTTTCTCACCAACCAACTTCTCCCTTGCCAGTCGATTATCCAAATGCAGCTAATTTAGTTGCATCTGAAAAGACAGTATCCGTTGCTTTGAGTCTGGAAGAAACCAAACTGCTCTTACAAGAAGTACCTGCCGCTTACCGCACTCAAATTAATGATGTATTGCTAACTGCTTTAGCTCAAGCATTTGAAAGCTGGACAGGCAATAACTCACTTTTACTGGACTTAGAAGGTCACGGGCGCGAAGATATATTTGAAGGAGTAGATTTGTCGCGCACAATCGGCTGGTTTACAGCAGTTTTCCCCGTCCTGTTTAATTTAGAAAAACATTCGGATCTAGGGTCTGCCCTCAAATCAGTGAAAGAGCAATTACGCGCAGTGCCAAATCGCGGTGTTGGCTGCGGTGTCCTACGATATTTAAACCCAGAAATTTCTAAAAAACTGCACAAATTGCCGCAAGCTGAGGTAAGCTTTAATTATCTCGGACAGTTTGACCAAGTGCTGCCGAAATCTTCTTTATTAATGCTGTCCTCCGAGCCTAGTGGCCCCATCCGCAGCCCGCGCGGAAATCGGCGTTACCTACTGGAAATTAACGGATTTATTACCAGCAACAAGCTGCAATTAGATTGGACGTACAGCGAAAACATTCACCGACGAGAAAGCATTGAAAATTTGGCAACGGGCTTTATAGAATCGCTGCGATCGCTAATTCAATACTGTCAGTCCCCCGACGCCGGCGGCTGCACTCCTTCTGACTTTGCAGAGTTTAAGTGGAGTCAGTGGGGCCAGGACGATTTAGACAACATTACCGCAATTTTGGGAGAGCTGTAAGATGAGCAAAGGCAATATCGAAGATTTTTATCCCCTCTCTCCAGCGCAGCAGGGCATTCTCTTTCATTCCCTCTACCAGCCAGAATCGGGCGTATATTTCGGGCAACTGCTGTGCGTCTTGCGCGGCGATCTCAATGTTTCTGCGTTGAGAAATAGTTGGCAAAATGTTGTAGAGCGACATCCCATTTTGCGGACTTGTTTCGTGTGGGAAAAGTTGAAAGAACCCGTGCAAGCGGTGCGTAAGCAGGCTGCATTATCTTGGCAGCAGATGGACTGGCGATCGCTCTCGGCATCCGCACAACAACAGCAGCTAGAAACGTTCCTAAAAGCCGATCGCGAGCAGGGCTTTGACTTGAAATCAGCTCCCTTAATTCGCATTGCACTGGCGCAGTTAGAAACAGATACTTTTCAGTTTATTTTGAGCCACCACCACTTAGTTTTAGATGGGTGGTCGCTGGCGATCGTTCTTGATGAAGTTTTTGGTTTTTATCAAGCCTTCTCCCAGGGCGAGGAATTGCACCTCAAACGCCCTCGCCCTTATCGGGATTACATCGCCTGGCTGCACCAGCAAGATTTATCGGCGGCTGAGTCATTTTGGCGGCAAACTCTCAAAGGTTTTGCAGCTCCAACTGCGATCGGCCGGGGCAATATTGTCGCGGGAAACCGTTTAGAAAGTAGTGGCGAACAGCAGGTGATATTTTCTGCAACAGCCACCGCCGCACTGCAATCTGCCGCGCGGCAGCATCAGCTAACATTAAATACCCTCGTACAGGCAGCTTGGGCGCTACTTTTGAGCCGATACAGCGGCGAGGAAGATGTGGTTTTTGGTACGGTTGTCTCCGGGCGACCGCCAGAGTTAATGGGTGCTGAATCGGTAGTGGGACTGTTCGTAAATCCTCTGCCAGTGCGCGTAAAAATTGACCCAAAGGATTCTATTTTATCCTGCTTGAAAGAACTCCAAGCGCAACAAGTTGAGGCGAGGCAGTATGAGTACAGCCCCCTCGTTGAGGTGCAGGGGTGGAGCGAAGTTCCTCGGAGTTTACCTCTATTTGAGAGTTTGGTCGTTTTTGAAAATTATCCTTCGGATGCTTCTTTGCAGGAGAAGATTCAAAACTTAAAAATAGAGAATATTCGCTCCTTGGAAACAACGAATTATCCTCTAACGGTGATGGCAATGCCCGGTGCGGAATTGACGCTGAAAATTGGTTACAATAGCAACCTCTTTGAAGACGCTGCTATCGCACGGATGCTCGGACACCTGCAAACTTTACTAGAGGAAATGACTGCCAATCCTGAGCGGAAACTGTCAGAATTGCCCCTATTGAGCGCCGCCGAACGCCAGCAATTACTTGTCCAGTGGAACGACACCCAAGCGGATTACCCCAAAAATTCCTCAATTCACGAATTATTTGCAGCGCAAACAGAGCGAACCCCAGATGCAGTGGCTGCAATTTGCGAAAATGAACAATTGACTTACCGCGAATTGAATGCCAAAGCCAATCAAATCGCGCATTACCTGCAATCTCTTGGTGTAAAACCCGAAGTTTTGGTGGGAATTTGCTTAGAGCGATCGCTGTCGATGCTGGTGGCCATTTTGGGCATTTTAAAAGTCGGTGCCGCTTACGTTCCTATCGATCCTGCTTATCCCCAAGAACGCCGCTCCTTTATGCTAGCCGACGCAAAAGTTCCGGTGCTTTTGACTCAAAAAAACCTCCTAGAAACCCTCCCCGAACACAGCGCTAAAGTCGTCTGTATCGACGCCGAATGGCAGGAAATTTCCCGCGAGAGCGATCGCAACCCCGCTGTTAAAGTGGAAGCTGAAAACCTCGCTTACGTCCTCTACACTTCCGGCTCGACAGGCACTCCCAAAGGCGTACTCGGCACCCACCGAGGCACAGTCAATCGCTGTTTTTGGAACCCCTACCCTTTTAGCGAAGCAGATATTTGCGGTCAAAAAACGTCCTTAAATTTTGTCGATTCGGTTTGGGAAATATTTGCTCCTTTGCTGCATGGGTTGCCCACTGTCATTATTCCCGATCGCTCCGTCAAAGATATTAACCAATTCCTTCAAACCTTATCAAAGCAAAATGTAACTCGACTGGTGCTGGTTCCTTCTTTGTTGCGCGCTATCTTAGATTCCTTCCCTGATTTAGACAGGCGTTTGCCTCAATTACAATATTGGATTTGCAGCGGAGAAACTCTGCCGCTCGAACTTTGCCAGCAATTTCGAGAGCAGATGCCCCAGCGGGTATTAATCAATCTTTATGGCTCTTCGGAAGTAGCTGCAGACGTGACGTGGTACAATGCAACTCACTGTGTCGAGAAAGTTCCAATCGGTCGCCCGATCGCCAACACGCAAATTTATCTGCTCGATCGCAATTTGCAACCCGTTCCGATCGGAGTTCCCGGCGAGATTTACGTCGGCGGCGATGGATTGGCACAGGGCTACTTAAACCGCCCGGAATTAACCTCGGAGAAATTCATTTCTAACCCGTTTGGGCAACAAAAATTAGATTTTCTCGGTAATTATCATCAAAAAGTTTTGTTCAAAACAGGCGATATCGGTTGTTACCTGCCGGATGGTAATATAGAATTTCTGGGTCGTGGCGATTGCCAAGTAAAAATGCGCGGTTTCCGCATTGAGCTAGGAGAAATAGAGGCAGCACTTTCTCAACATTCTTCTGTATCCACCGCTGCTGTTTTGCTTCAGGAAAATGCACCGGGCAGTCAACGCCTAGTCGCTTACCTAGTTCCTAACTCAGAGTTCAGAAATCCGCACCCAGAACTTATTTCCGAACTGCGTTTATTCTTGAAGCACAAACTGCCCGATTACATGGTGCCTTCAGCTTTTGTGCTATTAGATGCGCTGCCGCTAACGCCCAACGGAAAAATTGACCGTCTCGCCTTATGTCAAAGGTGCGATTACGTTTCTGATGAAACAGCCTTCACTGAGCCACAAACGCCTACAGAGGAGAAAATTGCTGAGATTTGGACTGCTATTTTAGGGCTAGAAAAAGTAGGAATTAACCAAAACTTTTTTGACCTCGGCGGTCACTCTCTGATGGCAACACAGTTAATATCGCGAGTGCGATCGTGCTTTGGGGTAGAGTTAGCAATGTGCGATTTTTTTGCTGCTCCCACCCTTCAGAATTTAGCTGAACTAATCGAGGAAGAAATTCTGGTAAATGCCGATGCTAACCAGATAGATAAATTGCTCGATCTCTTAGAAAAGAGTGATGGAGAGTCAGCACAAACTGTGATGCTAATTGAGTAAAGATCGGGTTGCTAAAAAAGCACAAAAAGTCCTTTTATATCATGTCCGGTCAATTAACCAAGGTTCCTGTAGGGGCGGGTTCGCCCTAATTTCCAACACAAATCGGAGATTCTGGAAACCCGCCCCTCTCTCCTTGGGTATTGCGGTCAGTCGCTCGGACATGATATTACCCTTAAGGCTTCGGTGGAAAATAGGATAGACAAAAAGCCCATTTAACAGGATTGATTCGGGATGAGTAAACTAACAGTAAAAGCCAAAGAGTCTCAAGATGTAATGCAGCCCTTAAAAGCCTCTGTTACCCCACTTGAAGAAAAGTTAATGGAGCTATTCAGTGCCTCAGAAAAGTCATTTTTGGCCGAAGAAGCAATGGAGGAGCGAATTTCGGCCCTAGTTCAAGACTTTTTGTACGCAAAAACCGCTAGTACAGATATTGACTTAGAGTTAATTATTCAGCAGTTTAGGGAAAACAAAATTCCCGCCCTTCCTACAGATGTTGGGAATTATATCGATGATTTGACCCAAACCCTCGTTGCTCATTCCATTCACACATCTTCCCCCCGATATATCGGTCACATGACGAGCGCACTTCCCTATTTTGTGCGCCCGATCGCGAAGCTGTTAACCGCGATGAATCAAAATTTAGTCAAGATGGAAACTGCCAAAGTTTTAAGCCCCTGCGAGCGCCAGACTTTGGCAATGATGCACCGATTAATTTACGATTTTTCTGAGGATTTTTATAACCAGCACATTCAAAAAAGTGACAGCACGCTCGGTATCATGACAACGGGTGGCACCCTAGCTAATATCACAGCTTTGTGGTGCGCTCGCAACGCTTCTTTAGGGCCAAAAAATAACTTTGGTGGCATTGAAAAAGAAGGCTTGTACGCAGCTTTAGAGTTTTACGGCTACAAGGGAATGGTGATAATCGGTTCGAGTTTGATGCACTATTCTTTTGAAAAGGCTGCCGGTTTATTAGGCATTGGCGATCGCAATCTCCTAAAAATCCCCACCGATTCCAATCACAGGATGGATTTGGCAGCGCTGCGCCAAACTGTAGCCGAATGTCGCGATCGCAACCTGCACATTCTGGCAATTATCGGTATTGCAGGCAGCACCGATTCGGGAAGTATCGATCCGCTTCCAGAAATAGCCGCGATCGCGCAAGAAGCAAACGCTCACTTTCACGTCGATGCCGCGTGGGGCGGCCCCGTGCTTTTTTCCCAACGTCACCGACACAAATTAGCAGGCATTCAACTAGCAGATTCCGTCACCATAGATGGACACAAACAAATGTATTTGCCAATGGGAATCGGTATGGTTTTATTCCGCAATCCCCAAACCGCCAAAGTTATTGAAAAAAACGCACCCTACACGGTGCGAAAAGACTCGATCGATCTAGGGAAACGCTCTCTCGAAGGCTCTCGATCGGGTGCGAGTTTGTTCTTGCAAGCCGCCTTAAATATCATCGGCCATCAAGGCTATGAGTTTTTGATAGATGCAGGCATCCATAAAACGCAGCACTTGGCTAATTTAATTCGGGAAAATCCAGCATTTGAATTGCTGCTAGAACCAGAAATTAATATTCTTTTATACCGCTACATTCCAGAAAAATTCAGGGAAAAAGCAGCCAAAAAACAACTAACAGAAGCAGACTACCACTTCATTAATGAATTTAACGAGCGCCTTCAGGAGGCCCAGCGGCAAGCCGGTCACACCTTCGTATCGCGAACAACCGTGCAAAACACCTGTTATGGCAAAACCATTCCCATTGTTGCTTTTCGAGTCGTCCTTGCCAACCCCCTCACCACTGAAGCAGATATCAACGTTGTTTTAAACGACCAGCTAAAAATAGCAGCAAAGCTTTCCTTAACTATCACAAACAGCGACCACTGCGAGGAAGTGAATTATGATGTCTACTAATCGTTCAGAACGACTAAAAAACCTCTCGCCCCAGAAGCGATCGCTCCTCCTCAAAGCATTAGGCAAAGAGGCAGTACAGGCTGAGCAATCTAAGCGTATTCCCAGGCGATCGCAGCAAAATTCTGCTCCCCTTTCTTTTGCCCAGCAACGGCTGTGGTTTCTCGATCGATTGTCTCCAGAAAACCCTGCCTACAACCTTCCTGCTGCTGTGCGGTTGCAAGGGCAATTGAATTTGTCGGCACTGCAACAAACACTCAATGAAATTGTCCGGCGTCACGAAGTTTTACGGACTGCTTTTGCAGAAGTGGACGGGGAACCTGTCCAACTGATTTCTCCTTCCTTGAATTTCGCTTTGTCGGTGGTAAACTTGCAACATTTACCAGAAACTGAGCAGCAAGCTGAAATTGAGCAGCGTACTCTTGAAGAAGCCCAACGCCCCTTTGACTTAACGCGAGATCCCTTACTGCGGGGCACTTTGCTGCAACTTGGTTCGGCAGAATATGTGTTGCTGCTGACGATACACCACATTATTTCTGATGGTTGGTCTATGGGCGTGTTGGTGCGAGAAGTAGCCGCACTTTATGAAGCTTTTTCCACTGACAAACCCTCTGGGTTGCCTGAACTTCCCGTGCAGTATGCCGACTTCGCCAGTTGGCAGCGGCAGCATTTCCAGGGAGAGAAATTAGAAAAACAGCTCGCTTATTGGAAACAGCAATTGGGAGGCGGTTTAGCTGTACTGTCAACTGATCGGCAGCGCTCTCCCGTGCAAACTTTCCAAGGATCGCAGCAATCTTTTGTGATTTCTGCGTCTTTAAATGAAAGGCTGAAAACGCTCGCCCAGCAACAAGATGTCACCCTATTTATGACATTCTTGGCAGTATTTCAATCCTTGCTATCCAGCCAAATAAAGCAGGATAACCTCGCTATTGGCTCTCCCATTGCCAATCGCAACCGCATTGAATTAGAGGAAATAATTGGATTTTTTGTCAATACTTTAGTGCTGCGAATTGACACCGCAGGTAATCCAACTTTCCGCGAACTACTCGGTCGAACACGCGAGGTAGCGTTAGCAGCTTACGCTCACCCGGATGTTCCTTTTGAAAAGCTCGTGGAGGAATTGCAGCCGGAGCGAAATCTCAGCTATAACCCGCTGTTTCAAGTGTGGTTTGTACTCCAGAATGCGCCCATGCCACCCTTGGAGTTAGCTGGTTTGACCTTGAGCATTCTGGAATTCGATGTCGGTATGTCGAGACACGACTTAAGCCTCACTCTCTGGGAGGCTTCAGAAGGAATTCAAGGCTTATTTGAGTACAAAACAGACTTATTTGAGGCTGCGACTATTGCCCGAATGGTGAGAGGTTTTCAAATCCTCCTCAACCAGGTAGTCATCCAGCCAGATATCAGAATCGACGACTTGGCAGAAATTCTTGCCGAAGCAGAAAGGCAGCACCAAATCGAACAGCAAAAACTAATTCATCTTTCGGGAATTCAAAAATTAAAAATGGCTAAACGCAAAGTTATGAAAAGTTGAAAATGATGGCTCATATCAATTCCGGTTGCATTGGAATGATTAAACCGCAGAGTACGCAGAGAACGCAGAGGAAGAGAACAGAGAGATGAATAGTTCCGATGCTAACGGATTTAATTTCAATCTCTCAGGTTTTTTCGGGAAAAAGGGATAAATTTTTCACCAAAGCAAAAATTATGACAAATACAGAAACAAAGAATCTCAATTCCCAAAAGTTAGGATCGGTTAGGCGCAAAGCCGTCAGCCTATCCTCAGAGGAATTAGTCAAAACCGCCTACCTCCAGCCCGAAAACTTTCTACCTCTAGTGGTTCAGCCAACAGTAGAAAAATTAAATCTCGCGGGTTGGGCTGCGAACAATCGCTCATCAATTGAAATGCAGTTATGGAAGCATGGAGGAATACTTTTTCGAGGCTTTGAAGTGGGCGGGGTGAATGGTTTCGAGCAGTTTATTCAAACTCTTGCGGGCGACTTGTTGGAATATTCTTTTCGCTCAACTCCGCGCAGTCAGGTGAGCGGAAATATCTACACTTCCACCGAGTATCCTGCTGAGCAATTCATCCCACTGCACAATGAAATGGCTTATTCTAGAAATTGGCCACTGAAAATCGCTTTTTTCTGCGTCAAGAAAGCCGAACAGGGAGGAGAAACCCCGATCGCTAATAGCCGCAAAGTGTTTGAAAGCCTGGATTCAAAGATTAGAGAAAAGTTTGCCACAAAAAAGGTTATGTATGTGCGAAATTACGGCGGTGGCGTAGATTTGCCCTGGCAAAATGTCTTTAATACTGATAGCAAAATTGAGGTAGAAGAGTATTGCAAAAAAGCGGGAATTGAGCTAGAATGGAAAAGTGGCGATTCCCTTCGGGATAGCTTCGCTTCACGCTTGAGAACTCGGCAAATATGTCAAGCTGTCGCTGGGCACCCACAAACGCAGGAAATGGTGTGGTTTAATCAAGCTCACCTCTTCCACATTTCCAATCTCGAACCCGCCGTTCGCAAAGAGCTTTTAACTTCTTTTAAAGAGGAAGATTTACCCCGCAATGCTTATTACGGCGATGGCTCGCCCATTGAAGATTGTATATTAGACGAAATTCGTCGCTGCTATCAGCAAGAAACGATTGTTTTCCCTTGGGAAGAAGGAGATGTCTTGCTGTTAGATAATATGCTAGCCGCGCACGGACGCACGCCATTTTCTGGTTCGCGTCGGGTTGTTGTCGGTATGGCAGAAGCGTTTAGCTGTCAAGATATTTAGGCTTATTAAAGGAACTTTAGAAATGCAAAACGAAACAATCGAAGGGTTTAGACTCTCTCCACAGCAACGGCATCTGTGGGGGTTACAGCAAAATAAAAGCCAACAGACTTATCGCGTTCGAGGTGCAATTTTAATTACCGGAAATCTCGATCGAGAGATTCTTAAAAGTGCGCTGCAAAATGTCGTGAATCGGCACGAAATCCTGCGGACTAGCTTTCACTGCTTGCCTGGGATGACACTACCCCTGCAAGCGATCGCCAGCACTGGTGAAGTTCCGATCTCGGAACACAATCTGAGCGGTTTGTCTTCAAAAGAACAAGAAGCTAAAATCGCAGCGCTTTTTCAGCAACTAAACCTGCTTCCTTTTGATTTTGAGCGCGGCCCACTTTGGCAGATCTCTTTAGTCACTCTCGCCCAAGACAAGCACCTATTGCTGGCGAACTTCTCTGCCTTAATTGCAGATAGCGTCACCCTGAAAAATTTCACCCGCGAACTCAGTCTTTGCTACTGGGCCTGCGCGTGCGGGGAAGATTTCTCTGATGAGTCAATGCAATATGCCGATATTGCTGAGTGGCAAAATGAGCTACTCGAATCAGAAGAAACGGCAATTGGCAAAGAATACTGGCGAAAGCTGAACATTGAATCTTGGGATTTATTAACGCTTCCTTCGGAAAAGAAGAATTCAGAAGCGGAATTTAAGCCGCTAGTAGAAAGGGTGGAAATTCGGGGTGATTTGTTGAACAGCCTAGAAGCGATCGCCCCAAAGCACAAAAGCGATATTTCTACCTTCCTGCTAACTTGCTGGCAAATTCTCATTTGGCGGCTTACCAGAGATCCAAACCCGATAATCGGCGTAGCGATTGACGGCAGAAAATATGAAGAATTAGAACACTCTCTGGGGCTGCTGTGCAAATACTTACCCCTACGATGCCCAGTGCAAGACGAGTTAAATTTCTCACAAGTGAGGCAGCAAGTTGAGCTTAATCTCAACGAGATGTACAACTGGCAAGAATATTTTAGCAGGGAAGAAATCTTAGAAAACGAAAAAACCAGCAGCTTTTGGCCCGTCTGCTTTGAGTTCCAAGGTGAGCCTAAGAACTATGGTAATTCAGACGTTTCATTTTCCCTTGTTCGGCAAGATGCCTGCCTAGAGCCATTCAAAATCAAGCTCTCCTGCCTTCGCCTGTGCAATTCCCTAAGCGCTGAATTTCACTATGATTCCGCTTTATTTGCTGCGGCAGATATAAAGCGCTTGTCAGAACACTTTCAGGCGCTTTTAGAAAGCACAGTCAAAAATCCAGAAGTCGCTATCAGTCAGCTAGACATACTCAGCGATCGCGATCGGCTGAAACTTCTCATTGACTTTAACCAAACTCAAAAAGATTACCCGAAAAATAAATGCGTTCATCAGCTTTTTGAAGAACAAGCAGAACGCCACCCAGACAGCATTGCCGTCGTCTTTGAAAGTGAAAAAATCACCTACCGAGAACTCAACGATCGCGCCAATCAACTCGCCCATCACCTGCAAAACTTGGGAGTTGAACCAGAGGTCGTTGTTGGCATTTGCGTTGAAAGGGGGGCGGGCACGGGGGCACCGCCCCTACAGGCAATCGTAGGAATGCTGGGCGTACTCAAAGCCGGTGCCGCGTATTTACCGATCGATCCAACGACCCCAATAGAGCGTAAAGCGCTAATGCTAGAAGACGCTCAGGTGAAGGTTTTGCTCGTACAACAGCGGCTCATCGAAAGCTTGCCGAAAACTCAGGCAAATATTGTTTGCATCGATACAGACATTCCCACTGTTTCTGCATCTTACACGCCCCGTGTTTCTACAGACAATTTAGCTTACGTCATCTATACTTCCGGTTCCACTGGCATTCCCAAAGGAGTAGCGATCGAACACCGGCAACTGCTCAATTACCTGCACAGCATTCAGGAAAAATTAAACCTGCCAGCAAATGCCAGTTTTGCCACCGTTTCCACCTTCGCCGCCGACTTAGGAAATACGGCGATTTTCCCCGCCCTTTGTTTCGGGGGTTGCTTGCATATTATCTCCCAAGAACGCGCCACCGATCCAGAGGCACTGGGTGAATATTTCAGCCGCAATCCCATCGACTGCCTCAAAATAGTTCCCTCTCACCTAGCCGCCTTTTTAAATTCCTCTCAACCCAAGTCAATTTTGCCTGGTAAACGGCTTATTTTAGGAGGTGAATCTGCCAACTGGAGCTTAATTAAAACACTTCGCAATCTTGCTCCCAGTTGCTCAGTATTCAATCACTACGGGCCAACAGAAACAACTGTAGGTGTCCTGACTTATCAAGTCGAATTTGATAAAATTGGGTGCGATTTTGACACAGTTCCCCTCGGTCTTCCGATTGCCAACACTCAGATTTATATCTTGGATTCTTACTTGCAGTCGGTGCCCATAGGCGTACCTGGTGAACTGTACATCGGCGGTGATAATTTGGCGCGCGGATATCTTAACCGCCCTGAATTAACCGCAGAAAAATTTATTCCCAATCCCTTTGACACGCAAGCAAAGACGCGACTGTACAAAACCGGCGACTTGGCTCGCTATTTGCCCGACGGAAACATCGAATTTATCGGGCGAATTGACGACCAAGTAAAAATTCGCGGTTTCCGCATTGAATTGGGAGAAATTGAGGCGGTGCTGGGGCAACATCCAGATATCGCGCAGGCTGTAGTGGTGGCGCGGGAAGATGCGCCTGGTGAAAAGCGTCTCGTGGCTTATTTTGTTTCTAATCAGAAACAAGCACCTACCCACAAGGAAATTCGCAATTTCTTAACCTCAAAATTGCCGGAGTACATGGTGCCTTCTGCTTTTGTGATCCTCAAAAGTTTTCCTTTAACTTCTAACGGAAAAGTAGACCGACGATCCCTGCCCGCACCTGATGAAATGCGACCGGAGTTGACAGGAAACTTTGTCGCGCCTCGCACAAATATCGAGGAAGTTTTAGCCGCTATCTGGGCTGAAGTTCTCAAACTTGAAAAAGTCGGCATTTACGACAACTTTTTTGAATTAGGAGGGCATTCCTTATTAGCAACTCAAGTAATTTCCAGAGTGCGCCAAGCATTTCAGGTCGAGTTGCCTTTGCACCGTTTATTTGAGTCGGCCACTGTCGCCGATTTTGCTGTAGCGATCGCGCAAAAGCAAGCCGAACAAACAGACAGTGAAATGCTAGCGAGGGTGTTAGCAGACATCGATCAACTATCAGAAACAGAAATTCAGGAAATTATCGCCCAGCAAGGAGTCAGAAAATGAGTGATTTAATCGAACGCATCGCGACTCTTTCTCCCCAAAAGCGCGAGTTGCTGTTGCAGCGACTCAACCAGAAAAAAGAAAGCGTTTCGCTAGAAAGAATTCTGCCTCAAAGTCGAGAGTCTAACACTTTCCCTCTGTCGTTTGCTCAACAGCGGTTGTGGTTTTTTGAGCAACTAACTCCCGGCAACTTTACCTATCACATCCTCGCCGGCGTGCGTTTGACGGGAACACTCGACGCGAGATCCCTCGATCGCAGTCTCAACGAACTTGTCAAGCGTCATGAAGTGTTGCGAACGGCTTTTAAGACAATAAACGGGCAACCCGTTCAGGCGATCGCTTCAAATCTGGAATTGAAAATTGTAGAAATAGATTTGCGAGGTCTTCCTGAAACTGAACGATCTCGCGAAGTAGAACGGTTAATCGCCGCAGAAGCAAAGCTTGCTTTCGACCTATCACAAGCACCCTTATTGCGTGCCAAATTGCTGCACTTGAGCGATTCAAACTGGGTGCTGCTATTGAGTACGCACCACATCATTTTCGATGCCTGGTCAATGGGAATATTCATCCAGGAACTCGCCAGGTTTTATCAAGCCTTTTGCACTGGCAAACCTTCTCCCCTTCCCGAACTGTCGGTACAGTACGCAGACTTTGCAAGTTGGCAGCGCCAGTGGTTGCAGGGAGAAGTTTTAGAGACGCAGCTTGCTTACTGGAAAAAACAGCTTGGAGGCAATCTCCCTGTACTAAATTTGCCAACTGATCGTCCCCGCTCGGCAGTACAAACCTTCCGAGGTGCGGTGCATAAATTCACCATTCCCAAGGCGATCGCAGAGGAAATCGCCCAATTAAGCCAGCGGGAAAAAGCGACTTTATTTATGACCCTACTGGCAGCGTTTAAAACATTGCTCTATCGCTACACCGGGCAAGAAGATATTTTAGTCGGCTCCCCAATTGCTAACCGCAACCGACGCGAAATCGAGGAATTAATTGGCTTATTTGCTAACACCTTAGTTTTCCGCACTAATCTGTCTAGCAACCCGACTTTTAAAGAGTTACTGGGTCGTATGCGAGAAGTAGCTCTCGGCGCCTATAACCACCAGGATTTGCCATTCGAGAAACTGGTAGAAATCATACACCACGAACGAGATTTAAGTCATAATCCCCTATTTCAGGTATTGTTTTCTCTGCGAAATGTTCGGACGCCGCAGATAAAATTGCCTGGAGTTACGTTGAGCAGTTTGGAAATAGAACGAAAAACGGCGAGATTTGATTTAGCGCTTGACCTGGAGGAAGGATTAGAGGGTATTAATGGAACGCTTGAGTACAGCCAAGATTTGTTTGACGCTAGCACTGCACGGCGGATAGGCGGACATTTTATAACCTTACTAGAAAGTATAGCTGCTAATCCCGAACAGCGCCTTTCAAGTTTGCCAATGTTGACGAAACCTGAACAGCAGCAACTACTATTCGAGTGGAACAATACTCACTCGAATTTTCCGCAAGATAAGTGCATACATCAACTATTTGAAGCCCAGGCAAAACTGACACCGGATGCGATCGCTGTCGTCTTTGAAAATGAATGTCTGACTTACCGGGAACTGAACAAAAAAGCAAATAACCTCGCAAGTTACTTGCAAAAAATCGGTGTCAAACCAGAATTTTTGGTGGGGATTTATGTCGAGCGTTCCCTAGAAATGATTGTAGGGCTTCTCGGCATTCTCAAAGCCGGTGGCGCTTATGTCCCCCTCGATCCAGCGTATCCACCAGAGCGCCTGGGATTCATGCTGGAAGACGCGAAAATTTCCGTGTTACTCACTCAGAAAAAGCTATTAGAAACCCTGCCAAGAAATAGCGCCTCCATCGTGTTTCTGGATGCAGATTCGGAAGGCCTATCGAGCTGCGACGAGCCACTCGTGGGTTTACAAAATTCCTCCAATTTAGCCTATGTCATCTATACTTCAGGCTCAACAGGTAAACCCAAAGGAGTGCAAATTTCCCACGCCTCTGCCGTTAACTTCTTGAGTTCTATGCGCCAACAACTTGCGATCGCAGACGGAGATGTTTGGCTAGCAGTAACATCCTTATCTTTTGACATTGCAGCGCTGGAACTGTTCCTGCCTATTACAACAGGTTCTCAGGTTGTTGTAGCCAGCCGAGAAGTGGCATCTAACGGCGAAAAGCTTTTAGAAACATTAACAAATTCTGGCGCGACATTCATGCAAGCTACTCCAGCCAGTTGGAAAATGCTTTTAGCAGCAGGATGGCAGGAAAACAATCAATTAAAAATACTGTGCGGGGGAGAAGCTTTACCCCGACAACTCGCCAATCAGTTGCTTTTGCGCGGCGCTTCTGTGTGGAATTTATACGGCCCTACAGAAACCACTATCTGGTCTACTCTCAATCAGGTCGATCGCAAAGATGAATCAGTTTCCATCGGTCGCCCGATCGCTAACACTCAAATTTTCATATTAGACCGCTATTTAATGCCGGTTCCCGTTGGCGTTTTTGGCGAACTGCACATCGGCGGTGCCGGCTTATCTAGAGGCTACCTAAACCGACCGGAACTGACCGCAGAGAAGTTTATTCCTAACCCCTTTGTAGAAGACCCAATTCATGCTTCATTCATCCTTAATTCTTCATCGTTTATTCTTTCAGAACGCCTCTATAAAACCGGGGACTTGGCTCGCTATCTCCCCGATGGAAACATTGAATTTATGGGGCGCAGCGACCACCAAGTGAAAGTTCGCGGATTTCGCATTGAATTAGGCGAAATTGAAGCGGTACTCAGCCAATACCCAGCCGTGCGAGAAGCGATCGCACTGGTTCGAGAAGACAATCCGGGCGACAAGCGTTTAGTAGCTTATATCGTTGCTAACTCAGCACTCAAAACTCAAGACTCAGAACTTATTAATGATTTGCGCTCTTACCTGAAACAAAAATTGCCGCAGTACATGATTCCCTCAGCGTTTGTTTTATTGGAGTCGCTTCCTTTAACGCCTAACGGAAAAATCGATCGGCGATCGCTAAGAGCACCTGACACAAACACAGCCGAATTCGAGAGCAATTTTACCGAGCCTCGAACTCCCGACGAGCAATTAATTGCAGAAATTTGGGCGGAAGTTCTCGGTTTAGAGCGAGTGGGAATTCACGATAACTTCTTTGAATTGGGAGGTCATTCATTGCTGGCTACTCAGGCGATTTCTCGCCTGCGAGAAGCTTTTCAAGTTGAACTGCCCTTGCGCTCTCTTTTTGAATCCCCTACCGTCGCCACTGTTACCGAAAGCCTCTTGCAATATCGCGCCTCGCAAAAACTGAAAGCACCCCCCATCAAGCCTGCGTCAAGGCTGGGAGAATTACCCCTTTCTTTTGCACAACAACGACTGTGGTTTCTCGACCAATTGCAGCCGGGAAATCCTGCCTATAATATCCCAGCAGCCGTGCGCTTGAAGGGGGCGCTAAATGTAGCGGTTCTAGAGCAAACTTTTCAGGAGATTATCAAGCGACACGAAGCATTGCGGACAACTTTTAACTCGGTGGAAGGACGACCCGCTCAGGTTATTATTTCATCTTTAAATTTCACATTGGCGATCGTAAACTTAAGAGAGTTATCGCAAGCTGAACGAGAAGCCGAGGCAATGCGACTTGCCGCTGAAGAAGCGCGACAGCCTTTTGACCTAACAAAATGGCCGTTACTGCGCGTCACATTGTTACATCTTGACGAGACAGAATACCTGCTGTTAGTGACAGTACACCACATCGTAGCTGATGGCTGGTCGATGGGGGTACTGGTGCGGGAAGTGGCGGCGCTTTATGAAGCTTTCAGCAGTGGCAAACCTTCTCCCCTACCCGAACTTTCTGTACAGTACGCAGACTATGCTGTTTGGCAAACAAATTGGCTGCAAGGCGAAGTTCTCGAAGCAAAACTCGCTGACTGGAAGCAGCAGTTGGGTCAAATTTTGCCCCCGCTGCAATTGCCAGCCAAACAACCGCGTTCTGCTGTTTCTAGCGATCGAGCTGAGATTCAAGAATTTCAGCTTGATTGGCAAGTTTCAGAAGCGCTAAACGCACTCAGTCGGCAACAAAATGTCACCTTATTTATGACATTGTTGGCAGCACTCCAAACGCTGCTTTATCGCTACACAAATCAAGAAGATATTGTCGTCGGTACTGACCTAGCAAACCGCACACAAGTTGAGACAGAAGCTTTAATTGGTTTCTTTGTCAATATCCTCGTCTTGCGAACCGATATGCGCGGCAATCCTACATTTCGCCAACTGCTCGATCGCGTGCGCGAAGTGACATTAAAAGCTTACACTCACCAAGATTTGCCCTTCGACAAATTGGTTGAGGAATTGCGACCCGATCGCACCCTGAGTCAAACACCGCTCTTTCAAGTTTTATTCGTCATGCAAAATGCGCCTATGCCGAATTTAGAAATGGCGGGTTTAACTTTAATGCCGGTTGCAGTTGATAGCGGTACGGCTAAATTTGATTTGGCGCTATTTGTCTCGGAAAAAGAGACAGGAATTGTCGGCAGTTGGAAGTATAATTCCGACCTATTTGACAGAGAGACGATCGCTCAAATGTCAAATCGCTTTGAAACCCTCCTCGGCAGCATTGTAGCGCAGCCTGACAGTCGTTTAAACACTTTAGAAATACTCACAGAAGCCCAGAAACAGAAACAAGCCATGCAAGAATTAAAGCGTGAAAAAAGCAATTTTAGTAAGTTCAAAAGCGTCAAGCCGAAGCCAGTGGCATTGCCGCAAGGCGAATTGATAACAACCGACTACCTGCACCCCGACGAACTCTTTCCTTTATTAGCAAAACCCGCAGTAGCCGATGTCGATATCGCAGACTGGGCGAAAAATAACCGCGAATTTATAGAGGCAAAATTGCTACAGCATGGAGGGATTCTTTTTCGAGGGTTCACCGGCCCTGTGGTTGCCGCATTCGAGCAGTTTGCACTCTCAATTTGTTCGGAATTATTTGGGGAGTACGGGGATTTGCCACGCGAAGGAGTTAGCGGAAAAGTTTACGGTTCAACTCCTTACCCAGCAGATAAAGCTATCTTATTTCACAGCGAGAGTTCGCACCTGCACCGCTGGCCGATGAAAATCTGGTTTTTCTGCGTTCAGCCAGCGCAACAAGGCGGAGAAACGCCCATTGTTGACTGCCGTAAAATTTACCAGTTGTTAGACCCGAAACTCAGAGAAAAATTTGCCCAAAAGCAAATTATGTACGTCCGTAACTACACAGACGGACTGGATGTAAGCTGGAAAGATTTTTTCCAAACAGAAGACAAATCCGTGGTTGAAGAATACTGCCGACAAGCTGGGATGGAATTTGAGTGGAAAGCAGGAAATAATTTGAGAACTCGCAAAATTCGCCCCGCAATTGCCAAGCACCCAAAAACCAAAGAGATGGTATTTTTCAATCAACTTCCCTTGCATCACATTTCCTGCTTAGATGCGGCAACCCGCGCTTCCTTGCTCTCTGTTTTTGGAGAAGAGAACCTCCCCCGCAATGTTTATTACGGTGACGGCACTCCTATTGAAGACTCAGTAATGGAAGAAATTCAGGCAGTGTACGCGCAAGCTGCTGTTAGTTTTCCCTGGCAAGCAGGAGACATCTTAATGCTAGATAATATGCTTGCCGCTCACAGTCGCAATCCATTTATCGGTTCGCGAAAAATTGTTGTAGCGATGGGCGAAATGATCGGTGAAGCAGAGATTTAATTCCCTCTCATATCATGTCCGGTCGATTAGCCTGATTCCTGTAGGGGCGGGTTCACCAACAATATCTGCCAATAATTGACAATCTCAAAAACCCGCCCGGCCGGGATATTATGGTCAATCGATCGGGCATAATATCATCTCTTCCAGGCAAAGGTAACGAGAATAAAGTAGTGCTTTGATAAAGAGGAACAATGCAAACAATTAATGGATTTCGGCTTTCACCCCAGCAAAAATATCTGTGGCTTTTGCAGCAAGACAGCGCTGCTTATCGCATTCAATCCGCTATTTCGATCGAGGGAAGTCTTCAAACTGATAACCTCAAGAAAGCTTTAGAAAAAGTTAGCGATCGCCACGAAATTATCCGCACAAGCTTTCAGGGAAAGGCAGGGCTAAAAATTCCTATACAAGTTATCTCCGAACATAGCTCTGTTTCGTGGAAGTGGGTTAACTTAAGTGAAGTAAATCCCCAGGAGCAAGAAGCCAAACTAGAAGAGATTTTTCAGCAAGAAAAGAGCGCTTTATTCAACTTCGATCGCAATCCTGTTTGGCACTTGTCTTTAATTACACTTTCATCTGAAAGGCATATTTTACTGGTTAGTTTGCCCGCACTGTGCGCCGATAGTCGCACACTAAAAAATCTGGTTCAAGAAATCAGCCAGTGCTATGCCGCCTGCCTTCACGGCGAAGAAATTACCGATGAAGTTGTGCAATACATTCAATTTTCCGAATGGCAAAATGAATTGCTAGAAGATGAGGAAGCGGCGGAGGGCAAAGAATACTGGACTGGGCATAATTTTTCAGCGCTAGCGAGTTTAAGGTTGCCGTTTGAAAATAGATTAATTAACGCGCCAGCTCAATTTACTCCCCAAGCTTTTGAGGTCAAATTAGAGTTAGCTTTGCTGGTTCAAGTGGAAGCGATCGCCAGCCAGTACAACACCTCACTTTCTACATTCTTGCTCGCTTGCTGGAAAATTTTGCTCTGGCGGCTGATTGGCCAATCAGAGATCGCTGTTGGCGTGGCATTCGACGGTCGAAAATACGAAGAACTAGAGCCAGCGCTTGGGCTGTTTGCCAAATTTTTACCGCTGTCGAGCCAACTAACAGAAAACTTTTCCTTCGCGGAAAGCTTGCAGCAAATTCAGCAGGAAGAACGCGAAGCATACAAGTATCAAGAATATTTTTCCCACGAATATCTAGGCAACTCTTCCGGCTTTCCATTTGGTTTCGAGTTTGAGGAACAACTCGAAAAGCATTCGGCTAGTGGCGTATTTTTTTCGATTTACAAGCAGTATGCGTGCTGCGATCGCTTCAAAGTTAAACTCTCTTGCCACCGCCAAAATGACTCGCTCGCCGCTGAGTTTCATTACGATCCTATCTTCCTTGCAGACAACAGTATCCGGTGCTTGGCAGAGCAATTTTACGCCTTGGTGCAAAGTGTAGCCAGTAACCCACAAACCGCGATCGGCAAGCTCGAAATGCTGAGCGATCGCGCCCGACATCAGTTATTACTAGAATTCAACAGCACCAAAGCAGATTACCCGCTCGATAAGTGCGTTCACCAGCTTTTTGAAGAACAAGCAGAGCGATCGCCCAACAGTATAGCTGCTGTTTGTGAAAATCAGCAAATTACCTACAGCGAACTCAACGCCCGCGCTAACCAAATCGCCCATTACTTGCAGCAATTAGGTGTCAAGCCAGAGGTGATTGTCGGCCTTTGCGTCGATCGCTCTTTAGAGGCGATCGCTGGAATTCTAGGCATCCTCAAAGCAGGTGGCGCGTACCTACCACTCGACCCAGCCATGCCCAAAGAGCGCCTAGCATTGATGTTGCAAAACGCTCAGACTCCAGTGCTGTTAACCCAACAGCATCTCATCAAAAATTTGCCGGAAACTAAGGCACAGATCGTCTGCTTAGATACAGACATTCCCTCTTTTTCTCCTACTACTTTCGTCTCTGCTTCTGGTGAAAATTTAGCTTACATTATCTATACATCCGGTTCCACCGGCACCCCCAAAGGAGTCGCCATTGAACACCGGCAACTGCTCAATTACCTGCACGGAATTCAGGAAAAATTAAACCTGCCATCAGGTGCAAATTATGCCACCGTTTCTACCTTCGCAGCAGACTTAGGACACACTGTTATTTTTCCCGCTTTGTGTTCGGGTGGATGCCTGCACATCATCTCTCAAGAACGCGCAACAGATACTCAAGCAATGGCCGCTTATTTTCAGCAACATTCTATCGATTGTCTTAAAATTGTTCCCTCTCACTTAAAAGCTTTGTTGAGCGCTGATAACGCCTCGCAAATATTACCGAAAAAGCGATTAATTCTCGGCGGTGAGCCTTTGATGTGGAATTTAATTGAAACAATTCAGAAATACAATCCAGACTGCTCGATCTTCAACCATTACGGGCCGACAGAAACAACTGTAGGCGTGCTGACTTATCAGGTAAAAATGCAGGGCGATCGCATTTCCCAGACAGTTCCTTTAGGTCGCCCGCTACCCAACACGCAGATTTATTTGCTCGATTCGCACTTGCAGCCGGTTCCTGTAGGGGTAGCCGGTGAATTATATATTGCTGGGGCGGGATTGGCTCGCGGCTATCTAAACCAACCAGAACTCACAGCAGAAAAATTCATTTGCAAGTCATTGACTCAGGAACCGGAAACTCGACTTTACAAAACTGGCGACTTAGCTCGCTATTTGCCAGACGGAAATATAGAATTTATTGATCGCGTCGATCGCCAAGTAAAGCTGCGAGGTTTCCGCATTGAATTAGGGGAAATTGAGGCGGGGCTGTCTCATCATCCCTCTGTACGCGAGGCCGCCGTTTTACTTCAAGAAAATGAACCGGGAAATCAGCGTTTAGTCGCCTATATTGTTTCTCACTCAAAACCCAGCATTCAGGACTCACAACTAATTGAAAGCCTGCGTTCATTCCTCAAAGAAAAGCTGCCCGAATACATGATACCTTCTGCTTTTGTGGTTCTGAAAGCGCTGCCACTGACTCCCAATGGCAAAATAGACCGTCAAGCGCTTCCTGCACCGTCCATAGCAGCGAATTTTACAGATACGTTTGTAGGCCCTCGCACTCCCGGTGAGGAGATTCTTGCCGGAATTTGGAGCCAGCTTCTCAACCTTAAAAAGGTAGGAATTCACGACAATTTCTTTGACTTGGGGGGACACTCATTACTGATTACTCAGTTGTTAGCCAAAGTGCGAGAATCTTTTCAGGTGGAATTGCCTTTGCGCGTTTTGTTTGAAGCTCCTACTGTAGCTGGTTTAGCTGAAAAAATCGAAATGCAACAAGGGGGCAACACAGCGGGCGATCGCCCCTCGAATTTCGATATTAATGCTGAAGTTGTTTTAGATCCGGCAATTCGCCCTGCAACTCCATTGAGCGAGCCAAAAACTGAACCAGCTTGCATTCTTTTAACAGGGGCGACGGGCTTTTTGGGAGCCTTTTTACTCCGCGACCTCTTGCAACAAACTCAAGCAGAAATTTATTGCCTAGTCCGTTCTGCCGATGCAGAATCAGGCAAAAAGCGGATTCAAAGCAGCCTTGAATCCTATTTAATTTGGGATGAAAGCAGCAGCGATCGCATTATCCCAATTGCTGGAGATTTGTCTCAACCACTTTTTGGGCTTTCCGAGGAGCAGTTCGGAGTTTTAGCCAGTAAAATTGATGTCATTTACCACAATGGCGCGTTTGTCAAGTTTACTTATCCCTACTCGGTTCTCAAACCCGCTAACGTTTTGGGGACGCAGGAAGTTCTGAGATTGGCAAGTCAAAGTAAGCTAAAACCAGTCCATTTAATTTCTACGATTTCCGTTTTCTCGGCAATGGGAGAATCTGGGATTAAGGTGGTGCGAGAGGAGGATGACCTCACTCCGGGAGAGGGTCTAAAAGGCGCTTACACTCAGACTAAGTGGGTGGCAGAAAAGTTAGTAGAGGTCGCGCGCGATCGCGGAATTCCTGTTAGCATTTACAGGCCAGGTCGCATTTCTGGGGACAGCCAAACAGGGGCCTGCAATCCCAGTGACTTACTGTACAGGTTAATCGCTGGTTGCGTGCAACTTGGATGTGCGCCCGATGGTGATAAGCTGATGAACGTAGCGCCTGTTGACTATGTGAGCCGAGCGATCGTTCATCTTTCGAGGCAAAAAGAATTTCTCGGAAAAACTTTTCATTTAGTCAACACTCAGTCCTTTCAAATGAGTGAATTGCTTGGCTGGATTGGCTCAATGGGTTATCCAATCAAACGAGTTTCTTCTGAGGCTTGGCAAGCAGAAATAATCAATCGCGCTGGATATTCTCCCGATCATGCTTTGTACCCGCTAGTCGGTCTTTTTTCCGAAAAAGTTTCTGAAGCGGAAATGCCACAATCAGGAACGCTACATTTCGATTGCCAAAATACGCTAGATGGACTTGCTACCACTGACATCACCTGTCCCCAAGCGGATGCGAATCTGTTTCGCACTTACTTTTCCTATCTCGCCGATTCTGGCTTGATAGGTAGCCGCAATTAAAACCTGTAAGGGCGCAAAGCATTGCGCCCCTACCTAGCTCAATCTCTGGAGAATTCAAAATGAACGAACAATTGCACCAAAGACACATGAAAGCGCTCATAGATCGCTACACCGATCGCACAAAAACCTCTAAGAATTTCGCGCAAAAATACCGTCCGGTTCTGGCTGACAATCGGGCTTCAGATGGGTTTCGCTTTCCCGTCAAGGAGATGTTTTATCCCATTGTCGCCGAGCGATCGCTTGGCTCTAAAATGTGGGATGTTGATGGCAACGAATACATCGATATCACAATGGGATTTGGCATCAATCTTTTCGGCCATAATCCGCCCTTTATTAAAGAAGCCCTATTAGAGCAACTCGATCGCGGCGTACAAATTGGCCCACAAGCAGACCTTGCCGGAGAAGTTGCGGAATTAATCTGCGAACTGACGGGGATGGAGCGCGTCGCTTTTTCTAATACCGGCACCGAAGCAGTGATGGCAGCTTTACGATTAGCTAGAGCGGCAACTAAACGCAATAAAATTGCTTTGTTTTCGGGTTCTTATCACGGTCATTTTGACGGAACTCTCGCCGTTGTAAAAAAGATAAATGGCGATTTATGCACCATTCCAAAAGCGCCAGGAATTCTCGCTAATTTTATTGAAGATGTTTTAGTTTTGGATTACGGAAGCCCTGACTCCCTGGAAATTATCAAAGCTCATCAGCACGAATTAGCGGCGGTTCTCGTGGAGCCGGTGCAAAGCCGCCGTCTCGATTTGCAACCTAAAGAATTTCTCCACCAACTCAGACAATTAACAAAAGAATCAGAAATTGCGCTGATTTTTGATGAAATGGTCACTGGTTTCCGAATTCATCAAGGTGGCGCGCAGGCGTGGTTTGGCATTGAGGCAGATATTGCAACTTACGGTAAAATTGTCGGGGGCGGTATGCCCATTGGAGTTATCGCTGGAAAAGCTGCTTATATGGATAAAATTGACGGCGGTTTGTGGAACTACGGCGATGATTCCTACCCCCAGGTAAAAACAACAATTTTTGCCGGCACTTTTTGCAAGCACCCACTTGCTCTGGCCGCTGCGCGTTCCGTACTGCGCTATCTTAAAAGTCAAGGCCCGGCCCTTCAGCAGCAGTTGAATCAGCGAACTTCGCAGCTAGTTGAAACCCTGAATGCTTATTTCAAAGAAAATGAAGTCTCTGTCTGGCTTGTAAATTTCGGCTCGCAATTTCGCGCTGTTGCCTCGGTTGAGATAGATCCGCTACTTTTTCACTTACTCGAAAAGCGTATTTTCATATCTGAAGGTCGTAGCTGCTTTCTCTCCACCGCTCACACTAATGAAGACATCGATCGCATTATTCAGGCGGTTAAAGAGAGTATTCAAGAGATGCGCGAAGGAGGCTTTTTCCCGGTTTCTTTTCACCCCCAAGCAGAAGTTTTTTCAATCGCCAGCAAGTAAAACTCGCTAGTAAATTATTAAAGGGTTACACAGCACGCGATCGCACCCATTACTTACTATTCAGACTGCGAGCCTTTGGCTTGGTTCTACAACGAAGTTTGGGGCGAAGAACTTAGCAAGCTGGCACTTCACCTTCTGGAACAATTGCTGCTGGCATATCTTTGCCGCTTGCGATCGCAAAGCTTCAAAAAAGCCGACCCAAGCTGAAACGGAACTTCCCCGCTTTTGGGGGCGTTCGGGAGGCTGTATTTCTTCAGAGGGTGACAACGAGGCTAAAGTGCTTGCCCGCATTCGCTTTATGGCTCTCAATCCCTTCTGATAAAATGACTTTTTATTGCGAATTAAACTCTGTATGGACTCTACCCACTCCTGACAAGAGTCAACAGCGATTAGCCAAGTGTTATCATACAAACCAACCCAAAAGTTGCTAGATCTTCTTCTAGTTTTACCTATCTCTTGAATCCGACCAACATATTTCTTTTGTCCCTGAAAATTGGTTTTTTTTCCCTGTAACCAGGCTCCCGTCATAGCTAAAGCAATTAAAATCATGCTTGGCAATCAAGTGATCGGGTGATGCTTGACAACCCTCCAGATTATATCCTCCTGTTTTACAGTCTTTAAACATTGCTTCGATGCCGTAACGTTGACCGTAAACTCCGAGATCGCTTTTCAAATCAGGGTTCTTCGTTACTTACTATGCTAAATCAATAGTTAAAGCAGTAAAATCAATTGAACAAATATGTCAAAATGCCAATCAAGTCCTTGTCAGGCTTGACATTTAAGCTATAGCCTTTCTCGGTAACATGAGGTGCTCATAGGGCTCCGTGGGCATAGGGCATAAGGCATAGGCCTCCGTGGGCATAGGACTCGCCCCCATACCTCACAACGCTTGAGAAGCGCTATATTAACTCTAAAAAGCTTCTGGCTTGACAGAAACAGTAGGAATAGGTAGGTATGGCTAGCATAACAAATATTTTTCGAGGATATCAGATTAACGAGCAAATATACGCAGGCAATCGAACTCTAGTTTATCGTGGCCGTCGGTCTTCCGATCAGCAGCCCGTAGTGATCAAACTGCTGCGAAATGACTTTCCTCGCTTCCACGAACTGGTTCACTTCCGCAATCAGTTTGTCATTACTAAAAACTTAGAGATCCCCGGCACTGTCAAGGCATACAGCCTGGAGACTTACCATAACCACTATGCTCTGGTGATGGAAGACTTTGGCGGAATTTCCTTAAGTAGCTACCTCGCTAGTCTGGTGTTCGCCAGCAAGGAACCTCTGGAAGGGTTGCCCATTAACGAGTTTCTTCCCATTGCCATTCAAATTGCCAACTCGCTCGATGGACTTTATCGCCACCACGTCATCCATAAAGACCTCAAACCGGCGAACATTTTAATTAACCCTGTCAGCAAACAAGTGAAGCTGATTGACTTCAGCATCGCTTCCCTGTTGCCGCGCCAAACCCAAGAAATTCAAAATCCCAACCTCCTTGAAGGCACTTTACCTTACATATCTCCCGAACAAACTGGGCGAATGAACCGAGGCATTGATTACCGCACAGATTTCTACTCTCTGGGAGTTACATTCTACGAACTGCTGACGAGACAGTTGCCTTTCCAAAGCGAAGATCCGATAGAGTTAGTACACTGTCACCTTGCCAAGCAGCCTATTCCAGTCCATCACCTTAACAAAAGCGTTCCCTTGGTGCTGTCTGAAATTGTTAGCAAACTGATGGCGAAGAATGCTGAAGATAGGTATCAAAGTGCTCTAGGACTCAAGTTTGATTTGGAAACTTGTTTATTCCAGTGGCAAGAGACAGGAGCGCTGACTAACTTTAAAATAGGGGAGCGAGATTTGTGCGATCGCTTCATCATTCCCGAAAAATTATATGGTAGAGAGAGGGAAGTATTCTCCCTACTGGCAGCCTTCGATCGCGTGAGTGCAGGAAGCGCCGAAATGATGCTCGTGGCTGGCTTCTCAGGTATTGGCAAAACCGCCGTCGTCAACGAAGTTCACAAACCGATTGTCGCAGCTAGAGGCTACTTCATTAAAGGCAAATTCGACCAATTTGGACGCAGCCAACCCTTCTCAGCTTTTGTACAAGCTTTTCGCGATTTAATGAAGCAATTGCTGAGCGAAACAGATGCTAAAGTTGAACAATGGAAGACTCAAATCCTGGCAGCATTGGGCGAGAATGCTCAGGTAATCGTTGAGGTAATTCCTGAACTAGAACGGATTATCGGAGAGCAACCACCCGCACCAGAACTTTCGGGCAGTGCTGCCCAAAATCGCTTCAATCGCTTATTAGAGAAGTTCATTAAACTCTTCACAACCAAAGAACATCCCCTCGTCATTTTCTTAGATGACTTGCAATGGGCAGACTCAGCCTCATTAAAGTTGATTCAACTTTTGACGAGCGATCGCGATCGGCGGTATCTCTTGTTAATTGGAGCGTATCGAGATAACGAAGTCAGTCCCGTACACCCTTTGGTGCTGACATTATCCGACATTCAACAAACCGGAGCCACTGTCAACACCATTACCCTCGCGCCGCTCGATCGCTCGGAGTTGAATTGTCTGATTGCCGATACCTTAGCTTGTTCTACAACATTGGCTCTGCCCTTAACAGAACTGGTCGATCAAAAAACCCAAGGCAATCCATTTTTCAGCACACAATTCCTCAAATCTTTGCATGAAGATGGGCTAATTACCTTTGATTTTGACGAGAGGTATTGGCAGTGCGATATCGCGACAGTGCGAACCTTAGCCCTGACAGATGATGTTGTAGAGTTCATGGCGCTTCAATTGCAAAAGTTGCCACCCGATACGCAAGAAGTTTTAAAGTTAGCTGCCTGCATAGGCAACGAATTCGATTTAGCAACACTGGCGGTAGTTTGTGAAAAATCTTCGTCCGAGACGGCAGCAAACTTGTGGCCTGCTTTGCAAGCAGGGTTGATTCTCCCACTGACTGAAGTTTATAAGTTTTTTACTTCAGACGAGTTTGAATTCAGAAATCAGGATTTAGAAGGAGAAAGCAATACTTCTGACTCGTGGTTCCAGACTCCCGACTCCTGTTATTACAAATTTCTGCACGATCGCGTACAGCAAGCAGCTTACGTTTTGATTCCCGAATCCCAGAAACAATCCACTCACCTCAATATTGGTCAACTTTTGTTGATTAATACTCCAACAACAGAAAGAGAAGAGAAAATTTTTAATATAGTCAACCAGTTGAATTATGGTGTTGATTTAATTACCGAGCCAACAGAGCGTTACCAACTGGCTGAGTTGAATTTAATCGCTGGACGCAAGGCGAAGAGTTCTACTGCTTATGCTGCGGCACGCAAATATTTAAGTTTTGGCCGGCAAATCCTAGCTTCCGATAGTTGGCATACTCACTATGAAACAGCTCTCGAACTGCACGTATTAGGGGCAGAAACCGCATACCTGAGCTATGATTTTCAGGACATGGAGGAATTAGCAGCTCTAGTCCTCCACAATGCCAGAACGCTGCTGGATAAGGTGAAAGTTTATGAAATCGAGCTTTCTGCTTGTACGGCGCAAGTCAAACCCAAACAAGCCGTTGAAATGGGGTTAGCAGTTCTCAAACTCTTGGGAATCTGCTTTCCAGAAAATCCAACTCCGGCAGATATTCAGCAGGGACTAGAACAAACCGCCTCACTTTTTGCTGGCAAAAAAATTGCCGACTTTATTGATTTGCCAGAAATGGAAAATCTCCAAAAACAAGCAGCCTTGCGAATTTTATCAGGTTTAGTTTCTCCTGCCTACATCACGGCTCCACTTCTCCTGCCACTGGTTATTGTCGAAATGGTTAATTTGTCGGTTAGTTATGGGAATGCTCCCTTATCTGCTTTTGCTTACGGCTTGTATGGATTGGTATTAAGCGGGGTAGTTCAAGACATTGAAACAGGGTTTGAATTTGGAAAATTAGCGTTAAATATTGTTGATTTATTTAATGCTAATTATCTCAAAACTAAAGTATATTATACAGTCGGCGTTCACATCATACATGGTAAACATCATGTTAAAGAAACCATCCCTCTTTTAAAAGAGGGTTACGCCAGAGGACTGGAAACAGGAGAGCTAGAATTAGGATATTCTGCCAAAGAAATCTCTCAATATTCATATTTAATCGGTCGGGAAATTGCGGGACTCGAACAGGAGGTGGCGACTTACTGCAATGCGCTGGTTCAATTTAAACAAGAAGCAGCGTTAAATTATACTAAAATCGTTCATCAGGCTTTATTAAATCTGCTGGGGCGATCGGAAAATCCCTGTCAATTTGTGGGAGATGCCTACAATGAAGAAACAATGCTCCCATTTCACATCCAAGCAAACGATCGCAACGGACTCCACTATTTTTACTTCCATAAATTGCTTGTGTGTTACCTGTTTGGAGAAACCGAGCAAGCTTTAGAAAATGCTCGGCAAGCCGAACAGTATTTAGACGCGGTGACGGGTATGCTCAATGTGCCGATGTTCTATTTTTATGACTCTCTAGCACGGCTGGGAGTTTGTACCGAGGTGGGTTCATCCCAAGAGAAACAAGAACATCTGCAAAAAGTGAAAAGCAACCAGGAAACCCTTCATAAATGGGCACATCACGCCCCCATGAATTTCTCGCACAAATGTTATCTAGTGGAAGCCGAACTGTTCCGAGTGCTGGGTGAATATGTGCAGGCGATGCAGAGTTACGATCGCGCCATTTTTCTTGCTAAAGAAAACGATTATCTCAACGAAGAAGCTCTGGCGAATGAATTGGCTGCTAAATTCTACCTGGCATGGGGGAAAGAAAAAGTTGCCCAGGTATATCTAATAGATGCTTACTATGCTTATGCTCGTTGGGGAGCGAAAGCAAAAATCGACGATCTAGAACAACGCTATCCCGAAATTCTGGCTCCTATCTTCAAACAGGAGAAAGCTGGTTCGTTAGAGAAAGGTACTACCTCCCATGAGACTTCATTGATTTCTAGTCATCGCCAAACAATTGCTGGAAGTACGAGTACCACAGTAATAGATTTACCAACTGTTATCAAAGCTTATCAAGCTTTGTCTAGCGAAATTAAGCTGGAACAATTGCTCACTACCCTGATGGAAGTAGCGATTCAGAATGCAGGCGCTCAAACAGGAGTATTAATTTTGAAAGAAGAGGACAACTGGACTATCGCCGTCCACTGTAGCGATCGCCAAGGCTGTCTTCTGCAAGAAACTATTGGGATTGAGGAGAGCGAATCAATTCCCCAGACTGTGATTAATTACGTTAAACGTAGCAATAAAACCCTAGTTTTCGATGATGTCAAGACTGAATTAATATTTACTTCTGACCCCTATATTAAGCAGCACCAACCTAAGAGTATCCTATGTACTCCGATTATCCATCAAGGCAAAATGATGGCTATTCTGTATTTGGAAAATAATCTGACGACGGGGGCATTCACTGGCGATCGCGTCGCCCTCCTCAATATCCTCTGCTCCCAAGCTGCCATCTCGCTGGAAAACGCCCGCTTATATCAGCAATCTCAACAGCTTTATCAAAAATCTCAGGATTATGCCCAAAAACTGGAGCAGTCTATCCAGGATCTCAAACAGATGCAACTGCAATTGGTGCAGGGAGAAAAGATGTCTGCTTTGGGAAATTTAGTCGCAGGGGTAGCCCACGAAATTAACAATCCCGTAGGCTTTATCGCCGGCAACTTGCAACCAGCTCAAGACTACGTGGGGGATTTATTCAATTTGATTGATTTGTATCAAGAAAAATTTCCCCATCCGGGAGGAGAAATAGAAGCAGAAATTGAAGATATGGACTTGGAGTATTTGCGAGAAGATTTGCCCAAATTGATTGGCTCGATGAAGGAGGGAGTCGAGCGCATTCGCAATATCAGTACAAGTTTGAGAACGTTTTCTAGGGCGGATAGCGATCGACCAGTTTCTTTCAATATTCATGATGGACTTGAAAGCACTCTGCTAATTCTCAAGCACCGTTTAAAAGCCAGCGAGTTCCGCCCGGCCATTGAAGTTGTGAAAGAGTATGGTAACTTGCCCCTAGTGAAATGCTTTCCCGGACAGTTAAACCAGGTATTTATGAATGTACTGGCCAATGCCATTGATGCTCTGGAGGAGTCAAATAAGGGGCGCAGTTTTAGTGAAATTAAAGCCCTAGCTAATCAAATAACGGTTCAAACTGTTCTGAGCGAAGACAACAATCAGGTTTTGATTCGCATTAAGGATAATGGAGTGGGGATGTCAGTCGAAGTCAAGGAAAACATCTTTAACCACTTATTTACAACCAAGCCTGTGGGTCAAGGAACCGGATTGGGATTGTCTATAGCCCACCAAATTGTTGTGGAAAAACATGGAGGTACGTTACTCGTGAATTCTTCTTTGGGGCAGGGTTCGGAGTTTGTGATTTCTATTCCGGGGTGAGCAGTTTTTCGCAGGGCTTGAGGGCAATTAGTGCCGTTGAGTAAGAATAAAGATAGGGAGATTCCCGGTTTCTAGATACCCATGTGTTTAGAAGTGAAATTGTGAGTTGTAAGCTGTGAAACGTAATTTTTTCTATTGGCGTCTAATATTGTCAGTCTCGATTTTACCCGTACTGGCGATCGCCCCGTCTTTAGTGGGGACTCAACCCGCAAGAGCACAAGAGGGGGAGAGGGCTGGGTTGATTCATGCTTCGATAGCCCGCCAGGGAATTCATTCCCTGGCTGATAGCGAAAGTCGGTTGAAACCGACTGAAATATTGACTAATAGTCCTCTTGAGAGGACTTCAGCTATGAGACAGGGGTTGAAACCCCTGTCGGAATATAGGTTTTTGGCTCAATCTGTACCGCCATCTTCGATAATCAAACAAGGCCGCCAAGTGTCTCTAAACGACCGCATTCTCCCCCTAACTTGGACTCAGCAGTTGATGGATGCTTCCAGAGCCCGCCTGGGAATGAATTCCCTGGCTGATAGCGAAAGTCGGTTGAAACCGACTGAAATATTGACTAATAGTCCTCTTGAGAGGACTTCAGCT
>NZ_JAUBTS010000017.1:0-27566 GCF_036705105.1 Microcoleus sp. B9-D4 | reverse complement strand
ATGAGACAGGGGTTGAAACCCCTGTCGGAATATAGGTTTTTGGCTCAATCTGTACCGCCATCTTCGATAATTAGACAAGGCCGCCAAGTGTCTCTAAACGGCCGCATTCTCCCCCTAACTTGGACTCAGCAGCCGGCAAACAGCACTTCTGGGAATTTCCGAACTTGGATTGCTGATGTTGGATTGATGCAAAGTGCGGGAGTGGATTTGCTCAGCAGCGCCGACAGTGCCAAACAACCGGTGCAGTGGTTTTCGGTATCTTTAACCGGCGCTCAAAGCTTAGCAGCGCGCGTAACAAGCCCGTATCGTTACTTAGATGTTACCGATTTTGCTAGACTTGCGGGCTGGGAGATATCTGCTGATGGGAATATTCTAAAAATTACTTCTCAAACTGCAAGTGTTACCGGAATTCGGCAAGCAGAAATAGAATCGGGCGATCGCATTGTTGTAGATCTCGATCGCCCCGCCCCTTGGCAAGTTAACTTTGTCAATAAACCAATCCCGTCGCCGACACCCACACCCAACCCCCCGGACGACCCCACAAAGCCCGCTATCCCACTGCCAAACCTCCGCGCCACGCCAAACCTCGAAACACCAGACGACCCGACCAAACCCGCCCTCCCGCTGCAAATAACGCCCGCAGTGCCGATCGCCGGTCAAGAATGGTCGATCGCGATCGATGCCAAAATCGCTCCCGCCATAATTCAGCAGACTTTCTCAACCAGCAAACAATTGCTATCACTAAAAGTCGAACCTGACGGCGCTCAAACCAAAGTTAAAGTGACGATTCCTTTGGGTTGGCGGCCGCAAGTTTTCAGCCTGGGAAATCCCAATCGATTAGTTATCGACATTCGGCCAGATTCGTTAGTAGAAAAAAACATTGTTTGGGCGCCCGGTGTGCAGTGGCGGCAGCAATATCAGAATTTAGGAACCGCGCGTTTTCCGGTAGTTTGGTTAGAAGTTAATCCGCGTCAACCTGGTGTAAAAATTCGACCAATTCTCAGCAATCCGCCTGCCGATCAAGGCACTGCACCTCTATTGCAAACAGCAGAAGTTTCGGGAGTGGCTGCGGCGATTAATGCAGGTTTTTTCAATCGGATAAATCGCTTAGCTTTAGGCGCAATTCGGCGGGACAATAAATGGCTTTCCGGGCCGATATTGAACCGGGGGGCGATCGCCTGGAACGATCGGGGAGAATTTGCGATAGATCGTTTGACTTTGCAAGAAACTGTGATCAATCCGACCAATCAATTTTTACCTGTTTCTCATCTCAATAGTGCCTACATACAACCGGGAATCGGTCGCTACAATTCTGATTGGGGAACAACTTATACTCCGTTGTCTGGCAATGAAATAGTTGTGACAGTTGCGGGCGATAGGGTTGTCAGCCAATCCCCCGGAGGTGCGGTGGGAACAACAACTTTTCCCATTCCAGCTAACGGTTATATTTTGGCTTTGCGTGCCGATTTTTTCCCTGCATCTGAACTCTCTATCGGCACTTTATTGCGTTTAGAAACTAACACTTTTCCGGCTGATTTCAACCGTTTTCCGTACATTCTCGGCGGCGGGCCGGTGTTGGTACAAAACAGTCAAGTTGTGCTGGATGCTAGGGCGGAAGGGTTTAGCGATGCCTATGTTAGACAGACAGCAATTAGAAGTGCGATCGGGCGAAATGCTGCGGGGAATTTGCTGATTGTAGCGGTACACAATCGCGCGGGCGGGGCGGGGCCAAATTTCGCAGAACTGGCGCAGATATTGCAGCAAATGGGTGCTGTGGAGGCTTTAAATTTGGATGGGGGAAGTTCGACGAGTTTGTATTTGGGAGGTAGTTTGCTCGATCGACCTCCGTCAACTGCTGCGAGAGTTCATAATGCGATCGGTATTTTCATTCAACCATAAACCGTCACCTTAAATTGTAGGGTGCGTCAGTGTGCATTATCTTCTCAAAAATCGAGAATCTCCGCACTGACGCACCTTACAAAAACGTTAAATCGTAAGGTGCGTCAGCATGAATCTTCACAAAAATCAAGAATATCTGCACTCACTGATGCACTCTACAAATTAGAGCGTGCATCCAACAAACTCCCCCCGTCTCAGCTATAATCAAAACCATCCTCTCTACATCCTCACATACCCATCATGAGGCACTGGCCCCCCGGACAACAACTACACCAAGGCAAATACCTAATCGAAGAAATCCTCGGCGGTGGCCGGTTCGGTGTCACCTACCGCGCCCAAAACCGCAAAGAAAATAAAACAGTCGCCATCAAAACCTTAAATGCCAACGTTCAAGGTAAGCCAAACTTTCGCGAATTCCAAACCAAATTTGTCAACGAAGCTTTATCTTTAGCCCGGTGCAGCCATCCCCACGTTGTCCAAGTTTACGAAGTATTTCCCGAAATGGTGGGAAATATCGAATTGTGGTGCATGGTGATGGAATTAATCGACGGAATTGACTTAGCTAGCCATCTCGAAGATAACGGCATTTTGTCCGAAGAAAAAGCTTTGCCAATTATTCAACAAGTGGGAAGCGCGCTGAGTTTTGTTCACAAGCAAGGATTTACTCACCTCGATGTGAAACCCCAAAATATTATGTTAAGAACCCCCCCCAGCCCCCCCTTGGTAAGGGGGGGAGTAAGAGAAAATCCCCCCTTCTCTTCTTCCCCCCTTAATAAGGGGGGCGAAATTTCTTCTTCCCCCCTTAATAAGGGGGGAGAAATCTCTTCTCCCCCCCTTAGTAAGGGGGGCCAGGGGGGTGCAGTTTTGATTGATTTTGGCTTAGCGCGACAGGTGACGGCACCGGGGAAATTGAGGACAAATAGCAATTCCGGGACTGAGTGTTACGCACCAATCGAACTATTAGAAAGACGCGCTGAACTTGGTGCTTATACAGATGTTTATTCCCTAGCAGCAACGCTTTATGTCATGTTGACTGGTGAGTAGCCTTTTCCCTCGCAATTCAGGAAGCAAAATATTCCTTTAACTCCGCCAAAGCAATTCAATCCTCAGATTAGCGACAGGATGAATGCCGCGATTATGAAAGGGATGGAGTTGGAACCGCAAAATCGCCCGCAGTCAGTGCAGGAATGGTTGGATTTGCTGATACCAAAACCAGTGGCTGCTGAGACTACGCGAGTGATTTCAGCCGTGGGGATGGATTATACAAATTTGCAGAATTTATTGGCGGCTAAAAAGTGGCGAGAAGCCGATGAGGAAACGGCGAGAGTTATGTTGAAGGTGGCGGGTAGGGAGGAAGAAAGATGGCTGGATACAGAAAGTATTGATAAATTTCCCTGCGAGGACTTGCCTACCATCGACCAACTTTGGGTAAAATATTCTAATGGGCGCTTCGGCTTTTCGGTGCAGAAGCGCATCTATCAAAGTTGGGGTGGAACCAGGGAGCGTAATGGAGGAGTTTGGGTGAAGTTTTGGTATCTGATAGGTAGGTTCAAAAATGACTCATGGCTGTACGAAAACGACCTCACTTTTTCAGAGAAAGCACCAGAAGCTCACCTCCCCAGTAGGGTGTGGCCGCAGGGACTAGATGAGGGATTGGTACTCTTCTCTCGCGTCGAGACTTGTAGACTGTAACATCTAAGCGTTTCAGGATTTCATCAAGATTTATAACAAAGCCCAAAACCACGAAGCCATGCCCTATCTAGGTTTCCGACGGGGTTGTCGGGACATAACGAGCAAATAATCAAAGTAAAATCAATCTCAGAAACCGGGTTTCTGCGATAATTTATGTATCATCACCCAGATTCAGGAAGAAACCCGGTTTCTACCTCCCCACCAACAGCTTCCAAACTCCATAACGCAAGAAACAAAATTTGTAATTTGCATCAACAACAAATACCAAACAACCAACAATAAAACTCAAACAACTCTTACTCCCCCCCTTACCAAGGGGGGGCTGGGGGGGGTTAAAATCCTGTAGAACAATGACAAAACTCTACAACAAAAGCTCTGAAAAATTCAAACGGCAGAAGCTTCGCAGAGAAATGACGGAAGCTGAAAAGGAACTATGGAAACGGATCAGAAACAGACAGCTTGAGAATTGTAAATTTCGCAGACAATATAGTGTAGCAGCATTTGCGATCGACTTTTATTCACCGGAAATCAAGTTAGCACGCTTAAGTTGATGGTGACAGCCATTTTGTGGATGGCGCTGTAGAATATGATGCAGAAAGGCAAGAGTTTATTGAGTCGGCAAGGATTAATTTTTTGAGGTTTACTAATGAGGATGTTTATCATAATTTGGATGGGGTTTTAGAGGTTATTGTAGAGGGGATTAAATCGTTGAGAACATCGGGTGTTTTACCCCCCCCAGCCCCCCCTTGCTAAGGGGGGGAGTTAGAGTTAATTTCTTGCTAAGGGCGGGAGTTAGAGTTAGGTAGATTAGATTTAATCGCTGAGAACATCGG
The DNA here is from genome assembly GCF_036705105.1 of Microcoleus sp. B9-D4. Lineage (NCBI taxonomy): Bacteria > Bacillati > Cyanobacteriota > Cyanophyceae > Oscillatoriales > Microcoleaceae > Microcoleus > Microcoleus sp. B9-D4. The sequence goes on along the minus strand of NZ_JAUBTS010000017.1, from coordinate 23,142 downwards.
GCGTTTTACCCCCCCCAGCCCCCCCTTGCTAAGGGGGGGAGTAAGAGTTAATTCCTTGCTAAGGGCGGGAGTTAGAGTTAGGAGGGTAGATTAGATTTAATCGTTTATAACATCGGGCGTTTTACCCCCCCCAGCCCCCCCTTGCTAAGGAGGGGAGTAAGAGTTAATTCCTTGCTAAGGAGGGGAGTAAGAGTTAGGAGGGTAGATTAGATTAAATCGTTTATAACATCGGGCGTTTTACCCCCCCAGCCCCCCCTTGCTAAGGGGGGGAGTTAGAGTTAGCCTCTTGTTAAGGGGGGGAGTAAGAGTTTCGATAGTCCAAAATCCCAAATACGAAATCGATATGAGCTCAAAAGTTACCCTCACCATCACTTCCGGGAATCTCAAAGGCCGAGAATTCATCTTTGACACTCGCACAACTTGCATTATTGGCCGCGCCAAAGATTGCTATCCTAAGATTCCCGACGACGAAAAACACCGCACCATTTCCCGCTATCACTGTTTGCTAGATATCAATCCTCCCGATATCCGGGTGCGGGATTTCGGTAGCAAAAATGGCACTTTTGTTAATGGCAAAAAAATCGGTCAGCGAAAAGCTCATCAAACTCCCGAAGAAGCTGCTCAAATTCAATTCCCAGAATACGACTTGCAAGGGGGAGATGAATTTACACTCAGCCATACTTCTTTTCGAGTTGGCGTTGCCCTTGACCCGGAAATTGTCAAAACTCTCCAACACCAAACACCCCCTGTCATTCCCTCAAATCAAGCAAATCTGTGGGAAATGCTGCAAGCTTTTCTTTTGAAAGCTGTGGCGAATGAAAGCAATATGGGAGTTCTCGGCGATTACGTTTTGCTCAAAGAATTGGGTAGGGGCGGTTTTAGTTTAGTTTATTTGGCTCGCCACAAACAAACTAACGAACAAGTTGCGCTGAAAGTGATGCTGCCAAAAGTAGCGGCAAATCAGCGGGCTGTTAATTGGTTTTTGCGGGAAGTTGAAAATATGGAAGTTTTAAAACATCCGAATGTGGTAGGATTAAAAGAGTTTGGTTATGCTGATGAAACTTTCTTTTTCACGATGGAATACTGCGACGGCGGCAGTGTTGTGGATTTGATGGAAAAACGCGGTTTCAGCACTTTGCCGATTGGTGAGGCGGTGGCTATTATTTTGCAAGTTTTAGATGGTTTAACTTACACCCATAATGCAGAAATTCCCAACGTTAGATTGGCTGATGGTAGTTTTGCAAAAGGACGGGGTTTGATTCACCGGGATTTGAAACCGGGGAATATTTTTCTGGCGAATGTGGGTGGGAAACAAGTTGCCAAAATTGGGGATTATGGGTTAGCAAAGGCTTTTGACCAAGCGGGTTTAAGCGGCCAAACGATGACTGGTAATGTTGTGGGCACGCCGTATTTTATGCCGCGACAGCAGGTAGTAAATTATAAGTACGCGCAACCGGATGTTGATGTTTGGGCTGCGGCGGCTTGTTTGTATGTGATGATAACGGGATATTCCCCGCGCAATTTGCAGGATCAAGACCCGTTTTTGGCTGTTTTGCAAACTGATGCTGTGCCTGTGCGCGATCGCACTTCTGCGATTCCTCAACCGCTAGCCACCGTTATCGATCGCGCTTTAATTGACAATCCTGATATTTATTATAAAAGTGCAGCGGAATTTAAACAAGCCCTATTCAATAGTATATCGTAATTTATGGTTCGACTACCAATAGGTTTTCCGAAACCCGGTTTTTTGAAGAAAGCGGGTTTCTTGGTATTCTCAATCTGCCATCATAGACAACACATACTCTCCTTGATTTACTGACTGATTTGTCGAAACATCAAAAATGAAACCATCCGACTCCGCACAAACATCAACCAAACTCGGAAATTCCCCATTCTTATTAAAGCTGAGAATTTGATAAAGCCGATCGCCCTTTTTGACATAACTCCCTAATTGCACTCGATTTTGAATCATCCCGCCCGCCGGCGCGTAGTATTTGCTCACTGAATTCTTGGGGGTAAAAATAACTTGATGCGCCGCAGTTTCAGGGAGGGGAAATCCATCTAGTTTCAATAAACCCTTACTTGCTAAGTAATTTTTGAGGCCCCGCAAGCCATTCGCCACCGACTCGGGATTCATTTCCATCCCCGAACCTAATTCTAAAGTCCAAGCTTCCACGTCAAATTCGCTCGCACTTCCCAACTCTGCCAAACTCTTCTCCAAAGCCAGCCAAGGCTTGAGAAACGCCTCGTCAAAAGCATCGCCGTCGTACTCGTTCATCAAGATAGCCCGATCGAGCAAAAAAGCTTTCGCACTCTCCTCGCGGGAACTAAAACAGTAAAGGTAATCTAAACTTTGATTCGTAGAACTGTGCAAGTCCAGCACATAGTCAGCATCCAAACACAAAGATTGTAGCTGATATCGGTAAAGTTCGCTGTAGGGGCGGCAACTAGGAGCGTTAATTTTTGCCAACTCTTTCGCAAAACTCAAAGCAATCGCTTTTCTGTAATTAACTTTGACAGTATCGGCATCGAGATGGATGTGAGACTTAGCAAAACCCAGAATATCTTCCCCTTGTTTTTCAAAATCCCAGAAAATCCGGTTCCAATTTACCCCATCATAAAGATTGTAGCGACCAGGAGAAAAATGGTGCGATCGCTGACTGACACCCACAGGATTACAAACAGGAACTAGCCAAATTTCCCCGCTTAACTGGCTGTTGTCTAAAGACATTAAAAACTCAATTAATTGGTAAATCACAGCATTACCGCTAATCTCAGCGCCGTGGAGGTTAGATTGGAGATAAGCTTTTTTGCCGGGAATCGCACCTTGGAACTGATAGACTTGCAGTGAAAGCCGATCGCCCGAAGCAAGCTGCACCACAGGAATAGTCGAAATAACAGGAATCATAGAGAAGGAAGAAGGAAGAAGGAAGAGGGAAGAGGAAGTGGGAAGTGGGAAGAAGTCAAGCGTGAAGAAGGCAAAAATTTCTTCGGTCAACTGTCAACTGCCAACTGCCAACTGCCAACAGACTTATTCCTTCATAGCCGATTTGGTGGCGAAGGTTTAAAATCAGTACAGTCCTCTGCTGATTTGCTTGTAGCAAGATTTCAGCATACTTACCCTGCAACCTTATAATAATCCTTGTGCCAGACACTGCCCAGAACCGCCCAGAGCTGGATCTGAAGACCATATTTCCATTCGAGCTAGATAACTTTCAGAGAGAGGCGATCGCCGCCCTCGATGCAGGTAAATCGGTTGTCGTGTGCGCTCCCACAGGCTCCGGGAAAACGTTAATCGGGGAATACGCCATCCATCAAGCACTCTCTAGGGGGCGGCGCGTCTTTTATACCACTCCCCTCAAAGCTCTGTCTAACCAAAAGCTGCGCGACTTCCGCAGTCAATTTGGAGACGACAACGTAGGTTTGCTGACGGGCGACATCTCCGTCAATCGAGATGCGCCGATTTTGGTGATGACTACCGAAATATTTCGGAATATGCTCTACGGTACGCCGATCGGAGAAGTCGGTACTTCCCTCACCGGAGTCGAAACCGTGGTGCTCGACGAGTGTCACTACATGAACGATCGCCAGCGTGGTACCGTCTGGGAAGAATCCATCATCTACTGTTCGAGCGAAATTCAACTGCTCGCCCTCTCAGCAACCGTTGCCAATAGCGAGCAACTCACAGACTGGATTAACAAAGTCCACGGGCCCACAGAGCTCGTCTACTCAGACTTTCGGCCAGTACCGCTGCAATTCCACTTCGCCAACCAAAAAGGGATATTTCCCCTGCTAGACGAGACCGGCAAAAGAGCCAATGTCCGGTTAGTCCCCAAAAAGAAGGGGCAAAAAGTAGAAAGAGGTAGCATCCCCACTCCGAGTTTGACCGATGTTTTGGCCCGGTTGGACGATCGAGATATGCTACCAGCAATTTACTTCATCTTCAGCCGTCGCGGGTGCGACCAAGCAGTCGCAGAAGTCGGCAATTTCTCCCTGGTTAACGAAGCCGAAACAGCCGAACTCAAACGCATCATCGATGATTTTTTACAGCGAAACCCAGAAGCAGAACGCTTCGGTCAAAAAGAAGCACTTTTAAAAGGCATCGCCGCCCACCACGCAGGCATTTTGCCCGCTTGGAAAGGTTTAGTAGAAGAACTCTTTGGCAGAGGTTTGATTAAAGTCGTATTTGCTACCGAAACCCTAGCCGCCGGGATTAATATGCCCGCCCGCACCACAGTCATTTCTACCCTGTCCAAGCGCACCGACAAGGGACACCGGCTGCTAAACGCTTCAGAATTCCTGCAAATGGCCGGTCGGGCTGGTCGGCGAGGCATGGACAAGCTGGGGCACGTGGTCGCAGTTCAGACGCGCTTTGAAGGCGCAAAAGAAGCCTCTTATTTGGCAACAGCCAAAGCCGACCCCCTCGCCAGTCAGTTTACGCCCAGCTACGGCATGGTGCTGAATTTGCTGCAAACACACACTCTCGACGAAGCTCAAGAGTTGGTAGAGCGGAGTTTCGGTCAATACCTGTCTACCTTGTACTTGCAGCCCCAGCAAGAAGAATTAGACCGATTGCAAACAGAATTGGCGGTGCTTGAACAGTCCCTGGCGGCCGGAGGAAATGTCTCCACCCTGGAAAAAGAGCTCGCCCATTACGAAAAATTGCAGGCAAGACTCAAAGAAGATAAACGTTTGCTGAAAATTCTCTTGCAGCAAGCTGAAGAAGCCAGATTTAAGGAGATGTCCGTAGCTGTAGCTTTTGCAGTGCTCGGCACGGTTCTGAGTCTCAAAGGTAAGCACGTTCCGACAGCCAAACGATCGCACACAAATCCTGTACCCGCCGTATTGGTTGCCAAAATCGCAGGTTCGGGCCAAGCTCCAAATTTGGTGTGCTTGGGCAAAGATAACCGCTGGTATATCGTCGCCATTAGCGATGTTGCTACCCTGCACGCCGAATTACCCCGCTTGAGCGTTGCAGATACCTTGAACCCGCCGCCGGAAATGGCTCTGAGACTCGGCCAGTGCCGCTTGGGAACTGAAGAAACTGCTTCAATTGCTGCATCGATCCCACAATTGCCGACACCAGAACCCAGCCCAGAGGCTCACGAGCAACAGCGGAAAATCGCAGCCCTAGAAGCTCAGCTAGAAATTCACCCGGTTCTACAATGGGGCAATCCCGGTACTTTGCTCAAACGCCAGCGCCGCCGGGAAGAATTGAAAAAAGAAGTTCGCAAAAGCGAACAAGACTTAGAAAAGCAGCGAGCTCGCTACTGGGAGCAATTTCTCAACTTAATCGACATCTTGCTGAATTTCGGCTGCTTGGAAAGAGTAGTTTCGGCAACTGGAAACCGAGATGACTCCTCCGACAGGTTAGTGCCCACAATCTTGGGCCAAGCTTGCGCCGCCATTCGTGGCGATAACGAACTATGGCTGGGTTTGTCGCTGATGTCTGCAGAGTTTGACGAACTCGACCCCCACCACCTCGCTGCTGCTTGCGCGGCCTTAGTTACAGAAGTTTCCAGGCCCGACAGTTGGACTCACTACTCGCTGTCGCCGGAAGTTTTGGCACCTTTGGACAATCTACAAAAAGGCCTGCGTCGCCGGTTGTTTCAAGTTCAGTACCGTCATGAAGCTGCGATCCCGATTTGGCTGGAACGGGATTTAGTGACTTTAGTCGAACAGTGGGCTCTGGGCGTGGAATGGCTGGAACTGATTAGCCATACGAGTTTGGATGAAGGGGATGTGGTGCGGATTTTGCGCCGGACTTTGGATTTCTTGTCTCAGATTCCTCATGTTCCTCATGTTTCGGATGCTTTGCGGAAAAATGCTTGTCGGGCGATGCAGTTAATCGATAGATTCCCGGTGAATGAAGCTGCAAGTTAGAAAAGTGTTGACTGTTGACTGTTGACTGTTGACAGTTGGCTGTGTGGCATCTAAATTGTATTTTTGGTTTTTCAACCCAAATGCACCCAGGTTTTAATCTAAAATCGTTTCCGGTTGCATCGGTATTGTTCAAATGCCCAAACAGTCAACAGTCAACAGTCAACAGTCAACAGTCATGAGGAATAGATCCCGATTTAAATCCAAAATCCAAAATCCAAAATCCAAAATCCAAAATCTAAAATCTAAAATCCAAAATCTAAAATCTAAAATCGCTCGATCGCACTTTTTCCTGATTCAGGTTGCAGGGCAGGATAGAAAATTATATGGTGCGGATTGATCGCTCGCTCTTAATTGTTATTGAATTTTTGCCTAGCGGCGTGGTGGGTATTTCTCGTATTTATGCAACAAATCAAAAAGCCTTATCAAATGCCTGATGCCTGCTCCCAGGCTCAAAGAATTCGCTTTTTCACTTTCTTGCAAAGAGTCTTAATTGGAACTCTAGCGAGTACATTACTCAATCTCTTCATCCTATTTCCCTCTCCGAGTTTCGCAGAAGTAGTTCTGGGCGTTGTTCGCAGTTCCGAGAATTCTCCCGACTGGGTAAAGATTACCACGCGCCTCTGGGAAAGCGGCATTGCTTACAAACCAATCAATCTGGAAGAAATAAAAAGTACGGCGGATTTAACAGGCGTTAACGTGCTGTTTTTGCCCAATATTGAAACTTTGAGTCCGACGCAAATTAAAGTTTTAGAAGCTTGGGCCTCTCAGGGCGGCCGCTTGATTGCTTCGGGCCCCGTCGGTCGCAGTTCCCCGGCTTTGGTGCGCCAATCTTTGCGATCGCTCCTTGGGGCCTATTGGGCTTTTCCGTTAACCCAACCCGCGACCCCGCAACCGCGCAGCCGCTGTCGGGATCTGGCTTGCACTACTTCTAGCAGTTGGGTGCCACCAGAACAAAAAAATGCCTCAGTCCAAGGCGGTGTCTTGATTCCGGCTGATGCGAACAGTCAAACTATTGCTACTTGGAAAGATAGTTCCGGTTCCTCCGCAGCCATCGCCACGGATCGCGCTACCTATCTCGGCTGGCGCTGGGGTAGCGACGGTTCGGCAAATGTAGATAAGGCTTGGCTGCAAGCCTCGATCGCCCGCTGGGGAGGCACAATCGCTTCTGGGCCCTCCGCGCCGCCCAGTGCTGCCGCGACCCCACTGCCAACTCCCCCCTCAAGAGTCACTAGAAACACCCCTAGTTTGCCGCGTACTACCCCGCTGAGCCGACTTTCTCCCTCTGGCTCGCTTTCCGATCCTGTTCCTGCAACTTTTACAGACCCTTCTGATCAGTCGGCGCCGGCGGGTTTGGACGTGCAGCCAAATTCCAATAAGCCGATCGTCAGCATTGAAGCGTACTTGATGCGCCAAGAACTCACTAACCTCCTCGGCAGGTTTGAAAGCGCCCTGACAGCATCTAATTCAGCCAATACCGCCATCAATCTCAATGCTGCTACCTCCCCTCAACTGGTGGCGGCAGAACAGGGCGGAGGCGGGCAGGCAACCAGCCGCCCCCCTGTTCTGCAAGCGATCAGGGGGCGGGCGATCGCCCAAGCGCGGCAGGTTTTGCAAACTTTCGACCAACTCCTGCAAGAGCAAAACTACGCGGAGGCGAGATCGCAGTGGGTGGAAGCGCGGCAGTTGCTGTGGGAAAATTACCCGAAGGAAGGACAGCGCGTTGGGGCGGAAATTCGCGCGGTTTGGCTCGATCGCGGGACGATCGTCGCAGCACGATCTGAACAGGGTTTGGCGGCAGTGTTCGATCGACTCGCCGCCGCCGGTATCAATACAGTTTTCTTTGAAACTTTGAATGCCGGATATACCATTTATCCCAGTCAAGTTGCACCGCAACAAAATCCCCTGACTGTTGGCTGGGACCCGCTGGCATCGGCAGTTAAATTAGCTCACGAGCGAGGCATGGAACTGCACGCTTGGGTTTGGGTTTTTGCCACAGGAAATAAGCGCCACAATACTTTAATTGGCCAGCCTAGTTCTTATCCAGGCCCGGTGCTTTCCGCCCATCCACAGTGGGCTAATATTGACAATAAAGGACGCACGCAAAATCCTAACGATGGTAAATTTTATCTCGATCCGGCGAACCCGGAAGCGCGGAATTATTTGCTACAAATTGTCAGCGAAATTGCCAATAACTACAAAGTAGATGGGGTGCAATTAGACTATATTCGCTATCCTTTTCAAGATGACAATGCGAATTTTACTTACGGTTACGGTATTGCGGCGAGGCAGCAATTTAGGCAGTTGACTGGTGCTGATCCGGTGAATATTTCCCCCAGGAACGGCAGTTTATGGCGGCAGTGGGTTGAGTTTAAAACTAATCAAATTAATAGTTTTGTAGCTGAAGTTTCTCAGCTTTTGCGCCAGAATTATCCGCGCACAATTCTGTCGGTGGCGGTGTTTCCACACCCGGAAAGTCAGCGGATTTACAAAATTCAGCAAAATTGGGAAGTTTGGGCTCGTCAGGGCATTGTAGATTTGATTGTGCCGATGACTTATGCTTTGGATACGAACCGACTTCAGCGCATCACCGAACCGCTGGTAAAGGAACAAATTCTGGGTTCGGCTTTGATTTCTCCCTCGGTTAAGTTGTTGACTCTCCCGGAAGTTGTGGCGATCGACCAAATTCAAGCTTTGCGCGATTTGCCGACTGGGGGCTATGCTATTTTTGCGGTGGAAAGTATCAGCAGCGGGATGCAGGGGTTTTTTAACCGCACTCAAGGCACCCCAGTGCGTTCCACTTCTGCTGCGGAGCCGATTCCTTACCGACAGCCGTTTGCAGCGGCGGCTTCGCGGTATACTGCTCTCAAGCAGGAATGGAGTTTTTTGTTGGCTAACAATCAGTTGCGGATGTCGGAATCTGAACTGAAGGTTTTGCAAAGTCGAGCGGATGAATTGGCGCAAGCTTTGAGCAAGTTGGCGGCAAATCCTTCTAGGGAAAGTTTAGCAACAGCTAAAAGATTGTTGGGGAGTTTTCAATCTCAATTTCAATCTTCGATGCGCTTGCATTCTGCCGAAAATAGCTATCAAGTGCAAACTTGGCAAAATCGTTTGGAGAGTTTGGATATGCTTTTACGTTACGGCGAAAGGATGGAGTTGAATCGCAGGTAAATACAGATTTTTGGGGTGTGCGCTGGTTAGCTACTGTTTGTTTAAACTCACATCTTGCACCATTCTCGCTTAACAGGCTTTTCGGCCTGTTCCCCAAAAAGTGAATTTTATTGTGGAACAGGCCGAAAAGCCTGTTCATAAAAAGCTTATTGAGAATGGTGCAATACATAAGATGATTTCGACTTAGGGGCGATCGCGCCAATTATCTGTATCAGTAGTTACGAAAAAACTCGGAGTATAAATACGCTATAGCGGTTCTCAAGCGTTGTGAGTTATGGGGGCGAGTCCTATGCCCACGGAGGCCTATGCCCTAGAAGCACCTCATGTTACTGAGAAAGGCTATATTTTGATTTAAATTGATCGACGGTACTATTGTCAGTAAACTACAGCAAAAGGAGAAAAGGAAGAGCAAAGGGAAAATGGTTTCCAATCCGAACTCCCAACCATTACCAATGCCCAAGTCCTCATTTCCCATTCCCAATTCCTCTTAAGATGAATATGTTTCCTAAACCCATCAATCGTTTGGCTACAAAATTTATCGGCAAAGCTCCATTACAAACCGTGCTAGTGGTTCCTTTTTTAGTGCAAATTGTCGGCACGGTAGGAGTTGTAGGTTGGCTATCTTTCCAAAACGGTCAGCGGGCAGTCAACGATGTTGCCGCTCAGTTGCGGGGAGAAATTAGCGATCGCATCAAAGACCGCATGGAAAATTATATGTCAATTCCCCACATTGTCAATCACCTGAACGTTCAAGGCATAAAACTGGGGCAGTTGAACCTAGAAGAAAAGCAAAAACTAGAACATCATTTCCTCGAACAAATTCAATATTTTGATTCTATCAGCATCATTTACACAGGCAAAGAAAATGGAGAACACTCTGGAGCAATCCGCACTAAAAATGGGATTTTGATATCGGCTGCTGACATCTCTACTGACAATAAATTAGCTCGGTATACTGCGGACTCTCAGGGAAACCGCGTTCAATTAGTGCAAATTTCACCCAATATTTACGACCCGCGAACTCGCCCTTGGTACATAGCTGCCGCTGGGGCAAAAAAACCTATTTGGACTCCAATTTATACAGATTTTTTGACGAGGGAACTGGCAATTACTGCTGCTTTGCCTATCTACGACGACGCTGGCCAATTGTTAGGAGTAGCTGGCAGCGATTTGCTCTTTTCCCGAATCAAAGAATTTCTGGTTAGCCTCAAAATTGGCAAATCAGGACAAACTTTTGTCATGGAGCGATCGGGGATGTTAATTGCTACTTCAACGGCGAGTCCAGAATTCGTGGTGGAAGGTAAAGAAACCAGACGCATTAAAGCTTCAGAAAGCGAGAATCCGGTAATTCGCCAAACTGCACAACATTTAGATAAATCCTACGATAGCTTAGCTAAAATTAATAATTCTCAACAACTTACTTTTGATATTGATGGCAAGCGAAATTTTATTCAGGTAGCTCCTTTTAAAGACGATCGAGGGTTGGATTGGCTGATTGTAGTAGTTGTACCAGAGTCTGACTTTATGGAGCAAATTAACCTCAACACGCGCACGACTTTTTTACTGTCGCTTGCAGCATTGATGGGGGCGACAATTCTGGGGATTCTTACTGCTAAATGGGTAGTTCAGCCGATTTTAAGATTGAATGCGGCGGCGAAAGCTTTGGCGCGGAATGAATGGGATACAAAGCTCACTCTGAATCGCGAAGATGAACTCGGAGAACTTGCCACTGCTTTTAACAGCATGGCCGAGCAATTGCAGCATTCATTTACTTCTCTGTCGGAAAGCGAAAACCGAGTCAAACAATTTTTCAATGCAGTACCGCTAGGGATTTTTATTGCAGATCCCAACGGTCAACCTTACTACATTAATCCTACCGGAGAGCAACTTTTATCTCAAGGAATTGTCCCAGCCGATTCCGAAAGTTTACGTCAATCCTACCGAGTTTATTTAGCGGGTACTCAGGAAATTTACCCGGCGGAACGCGACCCAATTTTAAATGCTTTGCAGGGTAAAAGTGTAACTGTTGATGACATTGAAATCTCCTCGACTGACAAAACTGTTCCCCTGCAAGTTTGGGGAACTCCTATTTATGACGCTCAAGGAAATATTATATACGGGATGTGCGCTTTTCAAGATATTACAGAACGCAAAGTAGCAGAGAAATTATTAAAGGAATACAACGACAATTTAGCAGTGCAAGTTGCAGAACGTACCGCCGATCTTGCCAAGGCAAAAGAAAAGTTTTCTAAAGCTTTCCGTTTAAGTCCTAATGCAATTACCCTGACTAGAATCAGCGATGGTCGCCACATAGAAGCCAATGAGAGCTTTTGTCGGATGATGGGGTACAGTCACGAAGAAATTATTGGAAAAACAGCGGTAGAGCTAAATTTTTGGGCGAGTTTGGGAGAGCGCGATCGCATGATTCAAATGTTAAAAAATAAGACGGCTCTTCACAATTATGAGCTGAGGTTTCGCAATAAAAATGGTACAGAAAGAACGGCACTGCTGTCGATAGAAACCATCGATATTGAGGGAGAAGCTTGTTTTTTGTCGATTTCTAGCGATATTACCGAGCGCCAAAAAGCAGAAACTGCCCTCCGGGAAGCAGAAGAAAAGTACCGCAACATTTATGAAAATGCTTTGAATGGAATTTTTCAAACTGCTATTGACGGGAAATATATCAGCGCTAACCCCGCTTTAGCTAACATTTACGGTTACGAATCGCCTGCAGAATTAATAGCAGCACAGCCTAATTTCCATAACCAGCTTTACGTGAAACCCAACCGCCGCGACGAATTTGCAGCCTTGATGAATGAGTACGGGATACTATCAAACTTTGAATCGGAAATTTACCGCAAAGATGGCAGCATAATCTGGATTTCGGAAAATTGTCGCGCTGCCTGCGATGAAGCAGGAAATCTACTTTACTACGAAGGTTTTATTAAAGACATTACTGATACCAAACAAGCGGAAATCAAACTGCAGCAGGCGAAAGAAGCGGCCGAAGCAGCAAACAAAGCGAAGAGTACCTTTCTCGCCAATATGAGCCACGAATTGCGATCGCCCCTGAACGCGGTCATCGGCTTTGCTCAAGTCATGATCCGCAGTAAAACTCTGTCTCCTGAAAATCACGAAGATGTGGCAATTATTCTGCGGAGTGGCGAACATTTACTGGCTTTAATTAACCAAGTTTTAGACTTGTCAAAAATCGAAGCAGGACGCACGACGATTAATGAAAAAAGCTTCGATTTGTACCAACTAATCGACGATTTAGAAGATATGTTTGCTCTCAAAGCTGAGCAAAAAGGTTTGCAATTACTCTTCGACAGAGACGCAGAAGTTCCCCATTACATTTGTACTGATGAAGTTAAACTGCGGCAAGTGTTAATTAATTTGCTCAATAATGCAATTAAATTTACTTCAGAAGGGGGAGTATCGATGAAAGTCAAAGGAGGAAGGCGGAATCTACATAAAAACAGCACTGACCAATTGCCCGGTTACTACTGGCTGCATTTTGAAGTTCAAGATACTGGTGCAGGCATTGCTGCTGAGGAAATTCATCAGTTGTTTGAAGCATTCGTGCAGACAAAAACAGGTAAAGATTCTCAGGAAGGAACGGGTTTAGGTTTAGCTATTAGCCGCCAGTTCGTGCAATTAATGGGAGGTGAAATTACTGTTAGCAGCGAGATCGGAAAGGGTGCAGTGTTTCAGTTTGACATCCAAGTTCATCTGGTTGAAGCTAGTGATATTGAAAGCAAAAAAACTCAACGCCGAGTTGTTGCCCTCGAACCGAATCAGCCGAGTTATCGCTTGCTAATTGTGGACGACAAACCTTTGAACCGTCAACTGTTAGTAAAACTTCTCAGTCCACTCGGATTTGAGTTGAGAGAAGCGAATAACGGTAAAGAAGCGGTTGATATTTTTATGGAGTGGGAACCGCATCTGATTTGGATGGACATGAGAATGCCTGTCATGGACGGCTATGACGCAACGAAACAGATTAAAACTACAACTGGCGGGCAAGCAACGGCGATTGTGGCCCTAACTGCTAGCGTTTTGGAGGAAGAACGGGCGGTGATTCTTTCGGCGGGTTGCGATGATTTTATGCGGAAACCGTTCCGAGAGGAGGATATCTTTGTGGCAATGGGAAAACATTTAGGAGTACGCTATATTTATGAAGATCCAACAGCAGTCAGTGTGGCAGGTTTAGGGGAGTCAAGTCAGGATGTGCTGACACCGGAGGCTTTCGCCTCTCTTTCTCCAGACTGGATGGCCCAATTCAAGCAAAGTATTTTGAGTGTGGACATGGAGGCGATCGCGACTTCGATCGCACAAATCGGCACTGTCAATCCCTGTCTTGCGGGCAAGCTTCAAGATTGCATTAATAATTTTGAATATGACAGAATTTTGAACATAATCGAGTTCAGCGAGAAACAGTAAATACCCGATGACTTCAACTTTACCTAAAACCAATCGAGCTAATATTTTAGTAGTGGACGATACCCCAGAAAACCTGCGGCTGCTGACAGGAATTTTGAGCGAAAAAGGCTATCAAGTTCGCCCGGTACCCAATGGCAAGCTAGCATTGTCTGCTGCTCAAAAAATCCCCCCGGATCTAGTGCTGCTGGATATTATGATGCCTGAAATGGACGGCTATCAAGTTTGCCAGCAACTCAAAGCTTCTGAAATAACCAAAGACATTCCTGTTATTTTTATTAGTGCGATTAATGACGTGCTGGATAAAGTTAAAGCTTTTGCAGTTGGCGGAGTTGACTTTATTACTAAACCGTTTCAGGTTGAAGAAGTTTTAGCCCGGATAGAAACTCATTTAAAAATTTGTTCACTGCAACAAACTTTGCAAGAGAAAAATCAAGATTTAGCAACGGCGCTTCACCAACTGCAAGCTACCCAAGAGCATTTGATTCAATCGGAAAAAATGGCAGCCCTGGGACAACTGATTGCCGGCCTTGCCCACGAAATCAATACCCCCCTGGGCATTATAGGTTCGTCTATTAATAATATAGCTAATTTTTCCGACGAATTTTTAGAAAATTTTCCGGAAATTTATCAACAACTTTCTGACGAAAGCAAAGCTTATTTTTTAGCTTTACTCTACAGAGCAACCCATCAAGAAGTTTTATTCACAAGCAGGGAGAAACGCAAATTTAAACAGCAGTTGGCGGCGGATTTGATAGCCGAATCGGTTGAAAAATCCGACGAAATTGCGGATACTTTAGTTGACATGGAAATCTACGAAAAAATAGAAGAGTTCTTGCCGCTTTTTAAATCGCCGGATTGGGAAGTAGTTTTAAATAGTGCTTACCAGTTTGCGAGCTTTAAAAAAAGTATTAGCCTGATCCAAAGAGCAACCGCGAAGTCTGGAAAAGTAGTATTTGCCTTAAAAACCTACGCTCACTTTGATAGCAAACCAGAAAAAGTTCAGGCGAACTTGCACGATGGCATTGAAACGGTGTTAACCCTTTATCAAAATCAACTGAAACACGGTATAGAAGTAGTGAAAAATTATGGAGATTTACCCCAAATTATGTGCTATCCCGATGATTTAAATCAAGTTTGGACGAATCTCGTTCATAATGCCCTGCAAGCAATGGATTATAAAGGTATTTTGACAATTGAAACTCGGCAGCAAGAGGCAAATATTTTCCTCAAGTTTACTGATAACGGTAAAGGTATTCCCTCAGAAGTTATTCCCAAAATTTTTCAGCCCTTTTTTACGACTAAATCTGCGGGCGAAGGTAGCGGTTTGGGATTGGATATTGTGAGAAAAATTGTGGAAAAACACCAAGGCACAATTGCTGTAGATTCTGTACCGGGGCAGACAACTTTTACAGTCTCGCTGCCAATTTATTAAACAAAACTTACCTGCAGGAGGCTGATTCCCTCTGACGGAAAGCATCCAGGATGCAAGCCCCCAGATTCATCCGTCCAGAAATAAAAAACCTGTATCCGATAAACAAACGCCCGAATTTATCCGTGGGGTCAATGCTTCAATTCTTTAATCTAAAATCTAAAATCTAAAATCGATTGACACTCGTCGCTGTCTCGCTGACAAATACAAGATTTATTGGGAGAAACTGGGTTGATCTTCCGAAGTCCTATTAAAATAAGATAGGGAACAGATATCCTGCATCCTTGCCCGAAATCAATAACGTAAAAGCACGCCATGTCGGTAAACCTACTAAAATTCAAGCAGAGAGGAAAAGATGAATAAGCCTGTAATTCTTTGCGTTGACGATGAACCAGATATCTTGAATACTCTCAAGATGCAGCTAAAAAATGAATTTAAAAATGATTACTTTTATGAATTAGCTGAAAGTGGTGATGAAGCTTTAGATGTACTTGAGGATTTTCAAGAAGAAGCTCAAGTGATTGTAGTTGTTTCTGATTGGCTGATGCCGGGAATTAAAGGTGACGAACTTTTAATTAAAGTTCACCAAAAATATCCTAAAATTATTAAGGTGATGTTGACGGGTCAAGCGGATGCAGCGGCAGTTCAGCGGGCAGTAGAAGAAGCAGATTTATACTGTTGTTTGTACAAACCCTGGCAAAGCAAAGACTTAATAGAGACTATAAAATCTGGGCTGGCTAATTTATGAAAAAACCTGTGATTGTTTGTATTGATGATGAACCTGACGTTTTGAACAGTTTAAAGATTGAACTGAAAAAGGCGATCGGCGATCAGTGTATAATTGAAACCGCTGAAGGGGGGGCTGATGCTTTAGAGTTGCTGGCAGATTTGCAGGCAGATGAATACGAGATTGCTTTGGTGCTTTCCGATTATATCATGCCGGATATTAAAGGGGATGAACTGCTCAGAAAAATTCACGAAAGCTCGCCGGAGACGCTGACCATTATGCTAACGGGGCAAGCTGATTTGGAAGCCCTGAGCAATGCTATCAAGTATGCTAAATTGTACCGTTATATCCCTAAACCTTGGCAAAATGAAGACTTAAAATTAACGGTAGTGGAAGCAGTTCACAGTTATTTGCAAGATCAAAAGTTAACAGATGAAATTCATAAGCGCCAAGAAGTAAACGAGGAGTTAAAGCTAGTAAATGAGGCCCTGTCTGCGAGTGAAAGCCGCCTGAGTCAATTTTTAGAAGCTTTGCCAGTGGGGGTATCTGTTTATCATCCCGACGGCTCGATCGCCTATTTCAACCAGACAGCGCGGGATTTGCTGGGTGCAGACACTATCCCGGAAAGCACTGCGGAACAATTAGCTGCTACTTATCAACTTTATGTTGCTAATACTGATGAGCTTTACCCGCCGGATAATCTGCCAATTTTGCGTGCACTGAAAGGAGAATTTGTCAAGGTTGATGATGTAGAAATCCGTCAAGATGGCAAAAGAATTGCGATTGAGATCAATACCACGCCGATTTTTGACGCTAGCGGAAATATTGTTTATGCGATCGCAGCTTTTCAAGATATTAGCGATCGCAAACAAGCCGAAAAAATACTAGCAGATTACCACCACACCTTAGAAGCCCAAATTGACGAACGCACAGAACAACTGCAACAAGCCGCATTAGCTGCTGAAGCAGCAAACAAAGCTAAAAGCACGTTTCTGGCCAATATGAGCCACGAGTTACGCACCCCTCTCAATTCCATACTCGGGTTCGCGCAAATCATGGAACCCAGCCCGAATCTTACTGTCGAAAACCGAGAAAATATGAGAATTATTCGCCGTAGTGGCGAACACTTGCTTAGCTTGATCAATGAAGTCTTAGACTTGTCAAAAATCGAAGCGGGGCAGATGACGCTCGACCCGAAAAATTTCGACCTCTACCGCTTGCTTGACGATTTGCAAGATATGTTTCAACTGCGGGTAGAGAATCAAGAATTGCAGTTGCGTTTCCAGCGCGATGCTGACGTTCCCCAGTACGTGCGAACCGATGATATTAAACTGCGGCAAGTGCTGATTAATCTTCTGAGTAATGCGATTAAGTTTACGCAAAGAGGCGAAATAATCTTAAGAGTTATAAAGTTAGAAAAGTCGGGATTTATGGATTTATTGGAGAGTCCCACAGCTTGCTTTGATACGACAAGAAGTATTCGGGATTTTTCGAGAACTAGCAGTAATTCTGCAACCGTTGAATGGAGGGATGAGACGGAGGATTTAACTGTGCCCGGTTTTTTCCTTCTCTTTGAAATTGAAGATACAGGAGTGGGCATTGCTTCGGAAGAATTGGGCAATATTTTTAAGGCCTTTGTGCAAACAGCTTCTGGTCAAAAAATTCAGAAAGGCACGGGCTTAGGATTGAATATCAGCCGTCAATTTGTCCGCCTGATGGGAGGAGAAATTGTCGTAGAAAGTCAACTGGAACTCGGCACCACTTTTAAATTTGAAATTCCCGTCGGTGCGGTTTATGCTGCTGAGCTTCCCGCTCCGCAACTTAACCGCGAAGTTACTGGGTTGGAACCCAATCAACAGTGCTACCGGATTTTAATTGTGGACGATCGCGAAGACAACCGCCAACTTTTAGTCAAAATGCTTTCTCCTTTAGGTTTCGGGGTGGAACAAGCCACCAACGGCCAGGAAGCAATAGAAATGTGGGAAAATTGGCATCCGCACTTAATTTTGATGGATGTGCGAATGCCAGTAATGGACGGCTACGAAGCTACTAAACAAATTAAGGCTAGAATCAAGCAGAGAGAGCAAGAGCAGCAAGGAAAGGGGGAAATGAATATTTCCCATCCCGACTCCCCGATTCCAAAGATTATTGCTTTGACAGCTAGTACAATTGAAGGAAGGCAAGCGTTTGCTTTATTGGTCGGCTGCGACGATTTTATTAGCAAACCTTTCCGCAAAACAGATATATTTGATACCCTCACCAAACATTTGGGGGTGAAGTATCTGTACTCTAACTCAACGGACTTTATCTCAATAGGCGATCGCAATAATTTATCTGGCTCGATCCCTAATGCTGCGCTTGCTTATTTACCTACACTTCCCGCAGAATGGATAGACAATATGAAGCAGGTAATCCGCAGTGCTGATTTTGACTTAATTGTCAGGACAATCGACGAAATAAGGGAGCATCATCCTGAATTGGCGGAAATCCTCCAGGGTCATCTCGATAATTTTGATTACCAGAAAATTCTCAATTTAATTGCCGAGGCGGAGGACTCAGATAATGCAGATGAAGGCGGAACAAACTGAAAACTATCAAGCGGATATTTTAGTAGTTGACGATACGCCAGATAATCTGCGTTTGTTGATTAGAATATTGCAAAAGAATGGCTATAAAGTTCGACCAGTTACTAATGGCTTTTCGGCTTTAGATGCTATTCAATCGAGCGCACCAGATTTGATTTTACTCGATATTATGATGCCGGATATTGACGGCTACCAACTCTGTAAAAAATTAAAATCTCAAGCGCAATTTAGGGAAATTCCTATCATTTTTCTCAGCGCGCTAGAAGAAGGAATAAATAAAGCGAAAGCTTTTGAAGTTGGCGGAGCGGATTATATCACCAAACCTTTTCAGGTGAAAGAAGTATTAGCGCGAGTGAGCAATCAACTTACTGTGCGTTCATTGCAAATACAATTGCAAGAAAAAAATCAAAAATTGACCGATCAAAACGTCCAGTTGCACCAGGAAATAGCTGAGCGCCGCCAGGTGGAAATGGAAACGAGATTGCTGCTGCAGGCAACTCAAGCTATTAGCAAATCTGAGGATTTTGAGTCTGCTATAGATGTGATTTTAGGTTTAATTTGCAAAACTATTGAATGGAATCTGGGCGAAGCTTGGATTCCTTGCAGTGAGGGCGTTTTAAAAAGCGCGACAGGCAGGTACGTCAGCGACTCCAGTTTTGCCCAATTCCGACAGACAAGTTGGCAGTTAACTTTTGCGGACGGTGTGGGACTCCAGGGGAGGATTTGGCAGTCGCAGCAGTCTGAATGGATCGAGGATGTTTCTACTGCACCGGAACAAGTTTTTTTACGGTCGGAAATTGCGGCCGCTGTGGGATTGAAAGCGGCTTTTGGGGTGCCAATTTTGGCGGACAATCAAGTGTTAGCTATTTTGATTTTTTATCGCGAAAAAGTTCTGAAATGTCAGCCGCGCTTGTTGGAATTAGTGAGCGCGGTTGCTACGCAACTCGGTTCGTTGATTCAGCGCAAACAAGCTGAGGCAGCACTGAAATTGCAGCAAGAGCAAACAGAGAAATTGCTGCGGAATATTTTACCGAAACCTATTGCGGATCGCTTGCAAAAAGAGCACAAGTTGATAGCGGAGCATTTTGATGAGGTGAGCGTCTTGTTTGCTGATTTGGTTGGTTTTACAGAGTTTTCGGCTCACAAAAGTCCGACGCAGTTGGTAGAAATTTTGAACGGAATTTTCTCGGAGTTCGATAGGCTGTCTGAATTGCACGGGTTGGAAAAGATTAAGACGATTGGGGATGCTTACATGGTGGTTGGGGGTTTGCCGACGCCACGGGAGGATCATTCTGAGGCGATCGCACTTTTGGCTTTGGAGATGCAGGCAGCTTTGAGGAGGTTTAATGCCAAAATAGGAGAAAATTTTCAATTGAGGCTCGGAATTCACAGCGGTTCGGTGGTGGCTGGAATTATTGGGATTAGTAAATTTAGCTATGATTTGTGGGGGGATACTGTTAATGTTGCTTCACGCATGGAGTCGAATGGATTGCCAGGTAAAATTCAAGTGACGGCGGCAACTTACGAGCGTTTGAAAGAGCAGTTTGTTTTGGAAGAACGGGGTCATATCCCGATTAAAGGTAAAGGAAGAATGCTGACTTACTGGTTAATTGAAGAACAAAAGAAATATTTTTAAATTTTAGAGGTCAATTTCAATTAATATGAAAAGGAAACCAAATCTGGGTTGGCCATCCCCTTTATGATTTGGCGGTTGAAACCGCTACTATACAAACGAAGTCTGCCTAAGCGCTGACGCGCAGGCTTCGCCCACGCAGACTAAGAAATAAAGGGGGTATTTAAGCCGGATTTGGTATTATATCCAACTTGCACTTTCGGGAGGGCTAATCCTTTGCAAACAGTTGAAACAAAATCGCCGACAGCGTTGAAAAAAGTCCTAGTTATTTTAATATCACTGCTAGCAGTAGCGATACTGTCGATCGCTACTTTTATCGCTATACCCGGAGAAAAAACAATGTTTGCTGGAACCAGACCTGCCAATATCGGGATTCAGTCAGGAAAACTCGCAGCGTGCCCGAGTTCCCCCAACTGCGTCAGCAGCTTCAGTCAAGATGCCGAACACAAAATTGATCCTTTGGCTTACACTTCGTCGGCTGCTGAAGCGATGGCCAAGCTCAAAGGGGCGATCGACTCCTATGGCAAAACTAAAATTATCACGGCAACTGATAATTACCTCTATGCCGAGTTCACCAGTGCTTTGATGGGGTTTGTTGATGACGTTGAATTTTTGGTAGATGATGCAGCAAAAGTCATCCACGTGCGATCGGCTTCGCGTCTGGGACAGTCGGATTTGGGAGTTAACCGCAGTCGGATAGAAGCTATCAGAACTCAATTCAATCAACTCTGAACTTAAAATTTCTAGCTTTCGGGAAGCCCCTCTCCTGCAATATGAGGGGCTTTGATTGGTGTTTATTACTATATAATGATGATTTTTTACCATCTCGTTAACAATTATTAACAGTAGACACAGAACAAAGGAGTGTCCACCAGGGGGAGTAGGACACCGCAATGCCGTGTTCCTACGGTTGGCTTTGAGTTTTAATAGTTGTTATAAGGTTGACGATTGTATAGTTTTACAATCTTTAAAATAGCTGAGCGCGCTAGCACAGAAGCAGAGATGCCGTAGTATTCCTCTAGGATTAAACAACCTAAATTATACACTTCTGACTTTAGGGAGAGGGAACTGAACGAATTAATTTCTACTATTAATTTAAGTAGAGCAAAGAGGAAAAAACACATGGCACTTCAAAAATTAGCAGACTTTTATCCTAATTATCAGGAAGAAATCTTTGCTGGAGACGACATCAAGGGATTTGATGTTTATGCTGGCGACTCTGATGAAAAAGTAGGCACGGTTTATGATGCTTTGGTTGATGACACTGGTCGTTTCCGCTATCTGGTAATTGATACCGGTATTTGGATTTTTGGCAAAAAAGTATTGTTGCCCATCGGTTCGGCTCGCTTCGACTACGGAGCCCATCGGGTCTACGCAACAGGCCTTCGCAGCAAAGCTCAAGCAGAACAATTGCCGGCTTACAATGAATTAGAATCAATAGATTACGATCGCGAAGAACAGGTGAGAGGCGTCTACCGCAATCAAGAAACTGCCGCTGCAAGCACTGCAACTCCTGCTAGCTACGATCGCAGCAACTACAGCTACGATATCGACCGCCCCCTCTACGAAACCAACGAACAGCAGCACCAAAATCTCAAGCTTTATGAAGAACGCTTGATTGCCAACAAACACCGCGCAAAAACAGGCGAAGTAGCCGTTGGCAAGCGCGTGGAAACTGAAACAGCGCGAGCTTCAGTACCCATTGAAAAAGAACGAGTTGTAATCGATCGAGTAACCCCGGTAGAAGCGGGTCGAGTAGTTTCAGTCGGTGAGGCTGACTTCCAATCTGGGGAAGTTGCACGCATGGAAGTCTACGAAGAAACGGCCGACATTCACAAGGAAGCTTTCGTCCGGGAAGAAGTCAACGTCAGAAAAGAAGTTGTTCGCAGCACGGTTGAAGGCGAAGAAACCTTGCGTCGTGAAGAATTAGAGGTTAAGACTGATGGAACTGCGGTTGTAGATAATAAAAATAAAAAGATCTAAACCAACCGCAACAGCTATTGCATAGGAATTGCGCCTTAATGACATAATTCTGTCACCGCGCAGGTCTGATTGGATTGGTAGCTATCGCGCAATTCCTATGTGAGTGGCGGGGGGGGTACAAAACTTGTCTAGTTTTGGCAACGTTTATGCACTTTCCCCGCCTTTACCAATTTCCCCTTACCAATTCATAATAAAAATCCCTAAGCAGGAAAGTTTAAAAAATGAACGGTCAAGCATCAGCAGAAAAGATCGCAACTGCCAAATCAATAACCCGTCTCAACCGGGTGCCTGAAAAAGTCAGAACTAAGCTAAAAAGTTTTACCGTCAAAGACAACCAAGGTCACTTGGTAGGCAAAGTTAAAGATGTCTATTTTGATGCTAAAGGTCAGTTAAACTTTGTGGTGGCTGGGCTAGGCAGCGAAAATACCCGCATTTTTTTATTAAGTGTTAAGCTGCTCAAAAAAGTCGATTATCACCAGAAAGCGCTGTTTGTAACTATTAATTCGGATCAAGTCGATCTGCTACCGGTAGTTTCGGCAAATGGCGGGCCTCCGTATTTAGAAAATGCCTCTGAACCGGATAGTGAATTTAGCAACCGTGAATTAACAAATCCCTCAACAGTTATGTCAAATCTAACAGATGCCGATCGCACTGATGCAAATTGGGAGACTGATCAGGATGAGGAAAACTTCGATATTGTCGATCAAGAAGTAATTCGCCTGCTAGAAGAACGATTGGTGATCAATCGCAGCAAGCGCAAAGTCGGCGAAGTTATAGTGCGTAAAGAAATTGAAACTCGGATGGTACAAGTACCTATCCAGTGGGAAAAGCTGATTGTCGAACAAGTCGGCGACGATCCGAAGGTGTTGGCCGAAATAGATTTAGGCGAGGGAAACATCACCGGTATAGATTTGACGGAGATTAAGAGCGATCGCGAAGAACCGACAGTTAAGGCTGAATTTACCTCTGTGCAGAAAGCTAGCAAAATCTTAAATTCGATCGCCTCTCAACCCCGTCACGGTTGCGTGAAAGTCCGCCTAGAGCTCGTTCTCGAAGACAAGCAACTTGAGGATACTTACCAAAAATGGATGACGGAACACCACTCAGAGAGTTAAAATATTCGTCCTTTTCGCTGTAGATTTTAGGTATTAGCAAGAAACTTAAATCTAATACCTGACTGTGGCGAGTCGTCCTGGGGAGAAAGTTCACCGCCATCTACTAAGGATCGCGAATTAAATAACTTACAATTTTAATTGTTATTGTGGGATGGGCGTCCCGCCCGTCCTTTTTG